>CAYZIV010000008.1:0-16561 GCA_964478475.1 uncultured Gammaproteobacteria bacterium
AATGATAACGGCAGAATCTCTATATTTGAGCCTATAATCAAAAAAAATACCAGATATTATGAATTGGTTAATCCTGATAATTTTCCAAATTACGATACTATTAAAGAAATAGAGAAAAAAATGGCCGATAATCCGGATGATCCGCTGGTTAATTTTGATGAAGATACTCTAAAAAAGAATTTCATTGAAGCAGGGTTTAAAAATATTGATGTAAATGTAGTAACAGAAACCTCAACCTACCAAGTCAGCTCAGAAATGATAGATCCCTGGTTTAACACTCCGCCGAGTCCCGGAAATCCTACTCTTAAAGATCAATTTCTGAAATTTTTGCCTGAAAATGAAGTAAATGATTTTTTGGAAAATTTAAAAACAGAGCTCCACGGCAAATTCATTACTTTAAATTCCCCTGTTGCTTATATATACGCGGAACACTAATCTGAGTGATTAATTAACCTGAGTTGCGAATTAATTTCACCAGATTATTATTGTTTTTTATCTAATTCGCGAGCCGAGTTAATCATTTTTTAAAATTTAAAAATCTGCCGGTAAATTCTACGTTATCTTTGAATTTGTGTAAAGAAGGTTCGGTTCGCTCTAAAAGTCCTGTTTGAATTATTTCAGATTCAAAGTTTTTTGCATCGAGCTGCTTGTCTAATATAATTTCATAAACTTTGTGAAGTTCGGTCATATTAAACTCTTTAGGCATAATTGGTTTAACAACAGGAGTGTTTTCCAGTTTTTGCCGGAAGTTTTTCAGAGTGAATTTAATTATTTCATCATGGTCAAATGCCAACCCGGGCAAATTTTTGATATTAAACCACTCAACATCACTGGCATCAGTGTCTGCTTGTATTTTTAAATTTTCTGAATTAACAACCGCATAGTAAACAATGCTAACCGTTCTTCCTCGCGGGTCCCTGCCCGGTTTTCCGAAGGTGCGAAACTGCTGTAATTCAATGTTTTTTATTCCCGTTTCTTCTTCCAGTTCTCTTTTTGCTGCTGTTTCAATTTCTTCTTCATAATCGACAAATCCTCCGGGAAGTGCCCATTTGTCTTGGAAAGGAGGATTTTTTCTTTTTATTAATAAGAGTTCAAGATTGTTTTTTATTATTGAAAACAGCGCTATATCAACAGTTAGCGCGGGATTTTTATAAGTCATTAATCATAGTCAACTTCAGTGTTGTCTATAAATTCTTTTGATGCTGCATAATGTTCCAATGCAAGAGCAAGAGAATCAGGGTTTTTAACTCCTTTTTCCTTGGCATGGCTATGTAATGCAGGAAATAGGGCAGTGGCTCTTTGCACTGCTGCAGGATTTTCGTTTAAAAAATTTAAATCTTTTTTAACCTGATTAATTTGTTTTGGACCGATTTCTACTGTTTGATTTCCTATTTGAGTCCTTACAGGTTTGTTAATCCAGGTTTTTTTAATTGCAGCGTTTGGATCATAGCGAAGATCTGTCTTTTCTCCTTGAAAAGAATTGCCTTCAGTTGGAAGATTTTGTTGCTCGTTGTTTTGAATGTAATTTCCCGAGTTTGGAACCCCGTTGTTGTAAACTTCGCTCATCTAAATATCCCTCTTTTTAGCAATAAAATTTTTTGATTTATTTTCTGATTTTATATTCTATCACTTTTTTAAGTAATTTTATAATTTTATTTATTTATTGTAATTAAAATTTAAAATGTTTTTCATGTCTTTTACCGCTTTTTCCAGTCCGACAAAGACCGCTTTAGATATAATAGTATGTCCGATATTTAATTCATATAGTTTTGGGATTGTTAAAAGCCGCGGAGTGTTATGATAATTTAAACCATGTCCTGCATTAACCATTAAACCCAGTTCACAGGCAAGTTTTGCAGCATCTTTCAGTTCATTAAAAGCCCGGTCTTCTTCTTTTGTATTGAATACTTCAGCATAACGACCTGTATGAAGTTCTATAAAATCAGTTCCAACCTTATAAGAAGCGTTTATTTGATCAGGACAAGGGTCTATAAATAAACTAACTAAAATTCCTTCTTTCTGTAAAGGTTTGATGTATTTTTGCAGGTATTCTTTCTGTTTTACAACATCAAGACCGCCTTCTGTAGTGAGTTCTTTTCTTTTTTCCGGAACAAGACATACAGCATGCGGCTTTGTTTTAATCGCTATTTTCTGCATTTCATCTGTGGCCGCCATTTCCAGATTTAAACGGGTGTTAATTGTTTTGCTGATTATTTCTACGTCCCGGTCGTTGATATGTCTTCTGTCTTCACGCAAATGAACAGTTATTGAATCCGCTCCCGCCAGTTCTGCTAATGCTGCTGCGGTGACCGGATCAGGTTCTACTCCTCCTCTTGCTTGTCTTATTGTAGCAACGTGATCTATATTTACTCCGAGTTTTGCCATTTTTATTTTAGTTTTCCTATAACTGTCTTTATCTCATTTACATTTTTTGCATCAGGATCTTTCTCTAAATATATTTTGTAATATTTTAAGGCCTTCTCTTTATTCCCCAGTTTTTCGTATGTTTGAGCCATATGGAAAAATATTTCGCTTATTTCAGAATCTATTTCAATAGCTTTTTCAAAATATTCCAGCGCTTTTTTATATTTTCCAAGCGTGTAATGAACAAATCCCATGCTGTCCAGAGTTGCTGCGCTTGTCGGATCTAATTCAAGTGATTTTTCACAGCTTTTATAAGCTTCATCGTTCTGTCCGGTTTTGGCTTGAGCAAAACATAAATTATTATAAGCTTCGGCAAAATCCGGTTTTAATTCTACGGATTTTTTGTTGTAATCTATGGATTCCGCGTATTTGCCTCTGCGGGCATAAATAACTCCAATGTCATAATAAATTAATGCGTTATGCGGCATTAAATTCAATGCCTTGTTAAGATATTTAAGAGCGTTTTCATTATCTCCTTTGCGGTCATACAATAAACCTAGATAGTAATTAACATCTTTATTATCAGGGTTTATCTTGAGAATTTTTTTATACTCTTTTATTGCTTTGGGTATGTCATTTGTAATTTCATATACAAGCCCCAGATCATATCTTGCGTTAACATCTTCAGGGTTGTATTCAAGCGCTGTAAGTAAAAATTCTTCTGCTTTGGGATAATTTCCATGAGATAAATATGCTTCGGCTATTAAAATATAGACCTTCGTAAATCGAGCATTTTCTCCTTGCGGGTTAAGTTTAAATCCCGTAAAAGCTAAACATCCGCTGTTTAAGGAAAAAACCAAAATTAAAATTGATAAAATTATGCCCAATAAAATATGTTTAAATTTTAAAAAAAATTGACTCATCATTTAAACGGATAATTTATACATGGGTTTAATTTATCACATAACAAAGAACCCGGGCAACAGTCTTTTAGATGAATTTACAAGATATAAGGAATTTTTTGATATTTTTTAATTAATCTGAATTCCATATAAATTTTAAGAGTGCAAAGCGGGAGTTAGGAAAATGAAATGATGAGTTTTATTTTCCTAACTTATTCCCGTAATTTCACCAGACTATTATTGCTTTTTATCTAATTCGCGACTCGTTTTAAGCCACTTTTAGCTAAAAATTTTAAATATTTTATTTCGCCTGTATTTTAGTTTGCTCATGCGGAGGCAATTTCAATTCGGTTTTTTTCGTTTTTTAATTCATTGAAAACCCAAGCAGGAACATGTGTTTTTCCTATAAAAACTTGTCCGCCGGGACCGGAACCGTGACAATCTGATCCGCCTGTAACAATTAAATTGTAATTTTCAGCGATGCTTGAAAAATATTCGATTACAGCAGGGGTGTGCCTTCTGTGGTAAACTTCTACCCCTCTTAATCCATAATTCATAAGGTCTTTTATGTATTCTTCAGCTTGTATAAGATTATGAGGGTGGGCTAACACTGGAATTCCGCCGGCTTCATAAATAGTTTCCACCGCTTCATGCGGAGATACTGTTTTTCTTTGGACATAAGTAGGCGCTCCGTCATGAATATACTTTTTATAAGCCTCTATCATATTGCAAACACCGCCTACGTTCAGTATTGCCTTGGCTACATGGGGTCTTCCTATGCTTCCGCCTTCCTGAACAAGGGCTGTTATGTCTTCCATAGAAATTTTTATTTTGGCTATTTTGTTTAATTTTTCTACAACCTGAGTGATCTGCTCGATTCTTACATGTTGTTGATATGCAATCATATCGAGTAAATCTTTATTCCTGGCATCGAAAAAATAACCCAAAATATGAAGTTCCTCTCCATTATAAATGGTGTTTACTTCTATGCCGGGGATTATCTCCAAACCAGGCTGTCCTGATTCTTTTGATCTTGCTTCAGCTTGAGCCTGAGCATGTTTAAATGCCATTATATTGTCATGGTCTGTTATTGCTATAGCTGATAAACCTGTATCAACTGCAATATCTACAATCCTTTCAGGAGATAAAATCCCGTCAGAGTAGATACTGTGAATGTGTAAATCTATTTTCAACTCTTTATCCTTTCATATTTATATTACCTCTTCACTTAAATTCATAAACATATTAATTCTATTAATTCGTTCTGATTTTCCCGTTTCAGAATCGATTATAAATTCAATCCCATTAATTTGAACAATATCCATAGGTCCAACTTCAAGCCTGACAGGAAGCATTTTTACCATTCTGTCCACTGAATTTTCTATATTCATTCCTATTACGCTGTTTTTCGATCCGCAAAATCCGACATCCGTTATATAGGCTGTTCCATTTTCCGTGATTGATTCATCAGCTGTCTGAATATGGGTATGTGTTCCAATTACTGCCGATATGCCTTTGGGTTCAACAAAATGTTTAAAAGCAACCTTCTCTGCTGTTGCTTCAGCGTGATGATCTATGATTATTATGGATGTTTCTGTTTTTAATTTTTGAATTTCTTCCTCAATAAGCTCCCATGGCGAAATTAAAGGTGACATGAATACTAAACCTAAAACATTTATAATGCCTATTGAAATGCTGTCTGCAATTTTGAATACCCTTGACCCTTCTCCCGGCGTTCCTTTAGGGTAATTAAAAGGTCTTATCAATCTGTCTGCTTCGTTTATATAATCGAAAATTTCTTTTCTATCCCAGATATGATTTCCTCCAGTCATTGCATTAATTCCGTATTCACAAAGTTCTTTGTAGTTTTTTTGGGTTAAACCAAAACCATGAGAAGCATTTTCAATATTTGCAATTATAAAATTATAGTTGTGAGAATGTTTTTCAAGAAATTTTTGCGCAGCAACTCTTCCCGGTTTTCCGACCAAGTCTCCTAAAAACAAAACTTTGATTTTTTTGCTCATTAATTCATGGCTTTTAATTTTAATTAGTGCTCGAAAGCAGTTCTGTATTGAACGAATAAGAGCTTATTTTTACTGAAAATATAAACTAATCACTTTCGACACCTGATATAGTACATTAATAATATTTTACTCGAATTTTGCTTTTATGTCATTTTTAATTGTCATTGCAGAAGTTTTTGAAAAGTTTTATCTGGATAAGGTTAATTTAAAATTGTGTCTATGTTTACAATTTACCGCTTAGTTAGCCAATTATAAAATGAAAAAATGGATACTTTAATTATTGAATACTTGATTTTTGCAGGCGTCACGTTTATGGGCTTTTTGGCTATAATGAACCCTCTTCTCGGTGTGCCTGTGTTTTTAGCCCTAACATCAAACGAAGATAAAATCACCATTGAAAAAATTGCTTATCAAGCTGTTTTAACCGCTTTTATAATCGTAATAGTTTTTTCCCTGCTCGGACGGTTTATAATGAGTTTTTTCGGAATAACTTTTACTGCCTTGCAGTTAGCAGGAGGAATAATAATAAGCTTAATAGGATATGAAATGCTTCGGGGAAAGCCTTCCGGTTTTCAGACTCCTTCTGAAAAAACTATTCAAAAAAGCATGGAAGAAGAAAATGTGGTTGCATTCACTCCCTTAGGAACTCCTCTTTTAGCAGGTCCCGGCGTGATAATTACAGCTATGAATTTTGCCGCAATGGGAGATATTTATTTAATGATTACAATTCTCTCTTTTGGGGTATTATGTGTTATCACTTATTATTCATTTAAATTTGGTGAAAGAATCAAGGCCTTTGTCGGCTATGGGGTCATTAAAGTTACCACCAGAATGATGGGACTTATTTTAAACGTATTAGGAATACAAATTTTACTGCAAGGCGTTTACAGTGCTGTATCTGAAGTTTCAATTTCTTAGAGATATTTATTTGGCGATTTCTGTAGTGCGGACTTCTCTGACTACAGTAACCCTGATTTGACCCGGATAATCCATTTCAGATTCAATCCGTTTGGCGATATCTCTGGCAAGTTTGTTTGCGCCTGCATCATCAAATGATTGAGGCTGGACCATTACCCGCACTTCTCTGCCGGCTTGAACCGCAAAGGATCTTTTTATTCCTTCGTAACTTGTAGCTATTTCTTCGAGCTTCTTGATCCGTTTAATGTAAATTTCAAGAGTGTCTCTTCTTGCGCCCGGTCTTCCTGCACTTAGTGAATCTGCTATTTTGATAAGCTCTGCCTCTACAGTGTTTGCGCTAATATCGTCATGATGAGCTTCTATACAGTGGATTATCTCTTCTTTTTCTCCGAATTTTCTCGCAAAATCAACACCTAGTTGAATATGCGTTCCTTCCTGATTTTGGTCAAGAGCTTTGCCTATGTCATGTAAAAGCCCAGCTCTTTTTGCCAGCTCTACATTCGCTCCTATTTCTAAGGCAATTGAACCGGCCAGGTTTCCGACTTCCATAGAATGTTTAAGCACGTTCTGCCCATAACTGGTTCTGTAGTAAAGTCTTCCAAGGGTTTTAACAACTTCCGGATGTAAGTTCATTACGCCCAGGCTTAAGTAAGCTGCTTCACCTTCTTTAAGCATTATCTGCTCTATTTCTTCCTGAGCTTTGTTTACCATTTCCTCGATTCTTACTGGGTGAATTCGTCCGTCGCTTATTAGATTTTCTAACGCAACTCTCGCTACTTCCCTTCTTATTGGATCAAATGATGATAAAACAACAGCTTCCGGTGTATCATCAATTATTAAATCAACTCCGGTCAATGTTTCCAATGCGCGGATGTTTCTGCCTTCTCTGCCGATAATCCTTCCTTTCATTTCATCACTTGGGAGGTTAACCACAGAAACCGTAGATTCTACAACCTGATCAATTGCACAACGCTGCATTGTTGATGATAGAATCTCCCGGGCTTTTGTGTTGGATGTTTCTTTTATGTAGTTTTCGTTTTCGCGGATTAAATTGGCAGCTTCTATTTTTAATTCTTTTTCCATCTGCTCCAATAAGATGCGTTTTGCTTCATCGCTTGATATCCCTGAAATTCTCTCAAGTTCATTTGTCTGTTTTTGCACTAGTTCGGCAAGATAATCTTCTTTTTCATACAATTCTTCAAGTTTTTTAGCAAGATCATTTTCTCTGTCCGTTACAGACTGGATTTTTGCTTCCATTTTTTCGTCTTTTTCAAGAAGCCTGCTTTCAAATCTGCTTAATTCCTGCCTTCTTTGTTTTAAATCCTGTTCGAATTCCTGTCTTTCATTTTGTAATGTCTCTTTTGCATAAATTAATGCTTCTTTTTTTTGAAGTTGTAATTTTTCTTCTGTTTCCTGAATTTTTTTCTGTGCTTCTTTGCTGATAGCTTCCGCTTCCTCTTTAATTGAAGCAAACTGATTGCTCTGCTTGTTTAACTTCATTTGAATGAAGATAATATAACCAATTAGAAGCGCTATAATAACAGCAATGATAATAAATATAAAAAGTTCTATTTTCCTGTACCTCTTTTAAAATATATAACTAAGACTGATTAAAAATTAAATGACTTTTGTCAATGTCAATATTACCACATTTTTGGCTATTTTATATAATATAAATTAATTAGTTAAATAAATTTCTTATTATACTTGACTTTCCGGGGCAACTTCCGCTTTTTCCATAGTAGCTTCCCGGGCTTTTTTGATATTTGTTCTTACAAGAGCATCTAGTTCTTTAAGAATTTCAGGGTTAGCATTGAGAAATTCAACCGACTTCTCTCTGCCCTGGCCTAATTTTTCATCTTTATAACTATACCAGCTTCCTGCTTTGTCCACTATATTCATGTTTACTGCTACATCAAGAATACAGCCAACTTTGGATGCTCCTTCTCCATATATAATGTCAAATTCTGCGATTTTAAACGGAGGAGCAACTTTATTTTTCAATACTCTGACTTTAACCCTGTTTCCGTATTCAGAGCCGTCTTTTTTAAGAGTTTCTATTTTTCTTATATCAAGACGTAAGCTTGTGTAATATTTTAAGGCGTTTCCTCCTGTGGTCGTTTCAGGGTTGCCGTAAAATACTCCTATTTTTTGCCTGAGTTGGTTTATAAAAACTACTGTGGTCTTAGTTTTGCCTACTATTCCCGTTAGTTTTCTCAAAGCCTGACTCATTAATCTTGCTTGTAATCCCATGTGGCTGTCGCCCATTTCACCGTCGATTTCAGCTTTGGGAACCAGTGCTGCTACAGAATCTATTACCACAATATCTATTGCTCCTGATCTTACCAGTTCTTCAGTTATATCAAGAGCTTGTTCTCCGGTGTCCGGTTGACTTAATAAGAGTTCATCAACTTTAACCCCGATTTTTTGAGCGTACTCAGGATCAAGCGCATGTTCTGCATCAATAAAAGCAGCAATCCCGCCTTTTGCCTGGGCTTCTGCTATAATATGTTGGGCTAATGTGGTTTTTCCACTGCTTTCCGGTCCGAATATCTCTATTATTCTTCCTCGGGGAACTCCGCCTACTCCTAATGCCACATCCAATGAAAGTATCCCTGTTGGAATAGATTCCACTGAAACACACATCTTCTCTCCTAAAGGCATTATTGCCCCTTTGCCGAAATCCTTTTCTATTTTGTTTATTGTTGAATCAAGAGATCTTTTTTTCTCCGGATCAATATGATTAAACAGTTTAGGTTCCTGATTTTTTTCTTTTGTGGTCATTTTATTACCTCGTGTATATTATAAATTTTATTTATCAGTAAGATTATACTTTAAAATTAGTTATCAAACTAAAAACTTTTTAATTCTTAAAATAATTTTTATTTTTTGTGTCAATTTTCTATCTTTACCGCATTTATATAGCTGTAGAGAGAAAAATTTAAATTAAATGATTAACGCTGTAAGTTTTAAAAATTTATATAATAACCAGAACATAGGGTTTAGCGGATTAAAAAATGTTCCTCAGCAAGTAAATCCTCAGCAGGAAATTAAAGATGTTCAACTGGTAAAAAATAAGCCGGATGATACTATTAAAGGTTTTTTTGATGTAACCGGTTATAACCAGATACATTATCCTGATTTTGTAAAAGTTAACGGAAAAAAGCTGCAATTGCCTGATCTTAATAATTCAGGCGAATGCTGGCAGTGGTGGCAAAAAAACATTGGAGAAAAACCGCTAAGCGTAGAAAAAAAAGACAGAAAAAGAGCGAAACCTCTAATAAAAATGCCTTCGCGGGTTAAAGAAAAAATTATTGCAAATTTATCGCGCAATGGTAAAGTTTTGACAAAATACGATAATCCTGAACTTATCAAGTACAGGCTTGATGTTAATAACAGAAGAATTATTATTGATACAAAAGATGTTAAACCCACTAAAAAAGGGCAGAATCTGATAAATTCCATTACCAATGATATATATGACGCTTATGCGGACTCAAAAAAAGGCATTAAAAAAGATAAAAAATTAATAGTAATGTTAGGTCAAAAGGCTGCTGGCAAAACTTCTTTGGTAGATCAAATGCGTAAAGAACACGGAGTAATAGTGGGTGATTCTGATGAAATCAGGGATTTAATAGGTTATCAGGAAACCGAACTTCACGGCAGGTTAAAATTTAAAATAAAAGAAAACCTGGAAAATAAGGCTATTAAGGAAAATGCTAATTATCTCGCTCAATTTCACGGAACCGGCACGAAAAAAACAATAACTTTAATTAAAAAATTTCAACAGGCGGGATACGATATAGAAATTATGAACATAGAAGTTCCTGAAAAAGAATTAATTAAGAGAATAAAAACCAGGAAAGAAAAAACCGGTAAAAATGCAGATCCTCTATCCGTTATTTTATGCGGCAAGAAGGATCAAAGAAATAATTATGAAAAAATAGTCAAAAAAACCGGCATAGATAAAAATAATGCAAAACGTTTCAATAATGATGTTCCTTTTGGAACACCGCCTATAGAGATAAAAAAATTATAGGTATTTTTTAAAACTGCAGCAATTTTTATGTCAGTGATGTTTTTATATTTATATAGGGAATTTAGTGCGTTTTTTAATATTTTGGGTGGTTAAGCAAAAGGAGATAGAGAAGTTGTATAGTCCAGCATTGATTAGATATATTATAGATCCGGAAAATAGTTGCAATAAGCAACTTACAGATAAAATAACTCAGAAACAGTTTTCTTTAAACGAGCATTAGATTAACAATTTAAGTAAAATCAAAGATGATTGCGGTTTTTTGCAGAAATTATTTTCCAGAATGAAAATTGTTTTTAATGAAAATTAACGCTGTTGCGAGATTTAGCCAGTAAAATTGATTCAACATGATAGGTTTGAGGAAACATATCAATAGGTTGAACAAATTCAACATTAAATTTGTCGCTTAAAAATTTCATATCTCTTGCTAAAGTTGTGGGATTGCAGCTGATATAAACAATGAAATCATTAGTCATTTCGGCTACAGCTTGCAAAACTTTCTCAGAACATCCCTTTCGCGGAGGATCAAGAATTGTTACATCGAATCTTTTGCCTTCTGCCGCAAGTTTAGGGATTGCTGTATCTGCGTTTTCTTTAATATAGCTGATATTTTTAAGATTGTTATGTAAAAGGTTTTTTATACCATCATCAACAGAACTCTCGCTCTCTTCTACAGCTACAATTTTATTTGCTATTTCGCTTAAATAAACTGAAAATCCTCCCGATCCGGCATATATATCTAAAATATCCGGGGAACTTGTTCTTTCTGCAACAATTTTTTGAACTTCTAAAAATAATTTCGAGGCAACTGTTGGATTTACCTGGAAAAAAGAATCATGAGAAATTCTAAAAACTTTTCCGTCTAAAGTTTCTGTAATATGGTTTTTCCCTATTATTACCGAGCTTTTTTGTCCTAAAATTAAATTCGTTCCTGTTGGATTAAAGTTAGCTATAACTCCTTCCAGCTCGTGGAATTTTCCTTTTGCTTCTCTGCCCAGTTTAATCAAATTTTCAGGAACGTTATCGGCATTAATTACAAAAGCAAGAATCAGATTTTTGTTTGTTTTGCTGTATCGAAATACAAAATGCCTGATAAGTCCTCTTTTAGCTTTTTCGCTGTAAGCTTTAAGGTTAAGGTCTAAAGCTCTTTTTCTTAAAAAATCGGTTATTTCTCCTATAATTTCCGGTTGAGCCGGACAATTTTTTATATTTACAATTTCATGAGTTCTTTTTTTGTAATATCCGGCGATAAATCTTCTGGAAGTGTCAGCTTGTTGCACAGGAAGCTGGACTTTACATCTGGATTCTTGAAATTCAGGGTTTTTAATAGGGTCTAAAACTTTTGTTTCTATTCCGGCAAACTTTTTTAGGGATTCTTCAATAATTTGTTTTTTCGCTTTTAGTTGTTCTTCATAATTAATGTGCTGCCATTGACATCCCCCACAGATTTTTGTCAGAGAACAAAGAGGTTCTTTTCTTTGCTCTGAAGGAGTTATTATTTCTTTTATAATTCCTTTGGCATAATTGCTTTTACAGGAAATAATTTCGGTTTTTATTTTATCCCCGGGCACTGTTTTGTCTACAAAAACTGTTAAGGAGCCATATTTACCTATGCCTTCTCCTCTATAAACAAGTTTTTCTATTTCTAACTCTATTATTTCGCCTTTTGTAAGTAAGGTTTTCATTAGTGCACCTGTTTTTTGATCAAGATAATTATAGTAAAAAATTAAAAATATTTCACCTGCTTATATAAATTTATTATAGATTTTTTTTCAAATAAGCCTCTATAAATTCGTCCAGGTTTCCGTTCATAACAGCGTCAACATTGCCTGTTTCATGTTCTGTGCGGTGATCTTTAACCATTTTATAGGGGTGAAAAACGTAAGACCTTATTTGACTGCCAAAATTTACGTCCATAGCTTCGCCTTTTAAATCAGCCATTTTCTTTTCCTGTTCTGCCTGTTTAATTATTAAGAGTTTTGAAGCCAAAAGTTGGAGAGCAAGTTCTTTGTTTTGTGATTGAGATCTTTCCTGCTGACACCTTATGTTTATGCCGGTTGGTTTATGTATGACTCTAACGGCAGTTTCCAGTTTATTAACATTTTGTCCGCCGGCTCCGCCGGCTCGCATAGTGGAAATTTCTATTTCATCAGGATTTATTTCAATTTTGTTTTCTATATCATCAATAACAGGGCTTACTTCAAGAGAAGCAAAACTTGTTTGCCTCTTGCTGTTAGCATTAAAAGGCGACAACCTGACCAGTCTGTGGACTCCCTTTTCTGCTTTTGCATATCCATAGGCATATTTTCCGGAAACTTTCATCGTCGCGCTCTTGATGCCAGCTTCTTCTCCTTCTGATGTATCAATAATTTCCGTGGTCCATCCTCTTGATTCTGCCCACCTTACATACATTCTAAACAGCATTTCTGCCCAATCCTGAGCGTCAGTGCCTCCTGTTCCGGCATTAACCGTTAAAAGCGCATCTGAATCATCGTATTCTCCGCCGAGTTTTTTTTGAAGTTCCCAACTTTCCAGCTCTTTTTTTAGCATGGAAATATTTTGTTCAATTTCCGGCAGCAAAGAGTTTTCACTTTCTTCTTCAGCAAGTTCTATAAGAATTTCTGTATCTTCGAAAATATTTTTCCACCGGGTATATTGCTCGATACTGTCTTTATGTCTGCTTAATTCCCTTGATAATGTTTGAGCTTTTTGCTGGTCATTCCAAATATCAGGTTGTTGAAGCTCTTTTTCCAGGTTGATAATTTTTTCTTCTAAACCGGCATCGTCAAAGATAACCTCTTGCTTGTGCAAGGATTTGACCAAGTTCTTCCAGTGTTTTTTTATGTTCTGTGATCATTATTTCCTCTCTTACTTTATTTTAACATTTTTGATAAAAAGTTTTAATCAAAGATTCTGTATTTAATTAAAGTAATAACCGCAAATAATCCGTCTTTCCAGGTTATTTTTTTCCCTTCGCTAAAATCTCGTCCGGAATAAGAAATTGGCGTTTCACAAATGCGGTATTTTTTCTTGAGAATTTTGGCGGTTATTTCCGGTTCAAACTCGAATCTGTTTGATTTAATGATAATATTTTTAATCACATCGGCTCGGAACGCTTTATAACAGGTTTCCATGTCTGTAATATTTGACCCGTATAGAAAATTTGTTAAACCTGTCAGGAGTTTATTGCCCCAATAATGAGTTAGTTTAAAAGAATGGAAGGAATTATTTCCTAAAAACCTTGATCCGTAGACCACATCGGCCTTTTTTTCAAAAAGAATTTTTACTGGTTCGTTATAATCTTTCGGGTCATATTCAAGATCAGCATCTTGAATAATTATTAAATCACCTGTAGCGTGGCTTACGGCAGTTCTGATTGCGGCGCCTTTTCCCATGTTTTTAGGGTGAAAATGAACCCTATAATCTTTTTCCTGTTGCAATTTCTCTAAAAGCTCCCGTGAGCCGTCATTTGAGTAGTCATCAACCAGAACTATTTCTTTTTCTAAAGACTGGAAATTACAATTTTCCACTTTTTCAAGAATTTTTTCTAAAGTGTAAAACTCATTATAAACAGGTATAATTATGCTGATTTTTTTTATTTCCACTTTTTCTCCGGACAGATCTGTAAATACTGTATTTTTCAGCTATTCTGTTCTTTTATCCAATATTAACGTTCATGTTATTATTAAACAGAATTTTAAAATAAGCAAAATTTGAAAGGTTAATAAATGGAGTCAAAGACTTTAATATTAATAGACGGCCACGCTCTTGCGTATAGACAGTTTTTTGCTCTGGAGCGAACCGGGATGAAAACAACGGACAACATCCCGACTTGGGCAGTATATGGCTTTATGAAAGCTCTTTTTGATTTGTTGAAAAATGTAAAACCCGATGCAATAGCGGTTTCGTTTGATAAAGGCAGGGATACTTTCCGAGTGAAAGAATATCCATTGTATAAAGCAAACAGACAAACTATGCCGGATTCTTTAAAAGAACAATTCAGCGCAATTGTAGAAGGAGTTCGGGCGTTTAATATTCCTATATATGAGATGGCAGGCTATGAAGCAGATGATATTATAGGAACTATTGCCGATAAAGCACGTCAACTCGGGCACAAAACTCTGATTTTAACCGGAGACCAGGATTCTTTTCAACTTGTTGACCCTGAAAAGTCAACAACTGTCCTAATTCCTTCCAAAGGTGAACTTGTCGAATATGACAGAGATAGAATTCATGAAAAACTTGGGGTATGGCCGGAAAATGTGGTTGATCTTAAGGGTTTGCAAGGTGATTCTTCGGATAACATCCCGGGAGTTAAGGGAATAGGCGAAAAAACTGCCGTCAAACTTATTAATCAATTCGGCTCGGTTGAAGAAATTTACCAACATCTCGAGGAAATCAGCTCGAAAAGTGTCAGGGAAAAATTGGAAAATGACCGTGAAATGGCAAAAAAAAGCAAATATCTTGCGACTATTTGCACAGAAGTTCCGATAGATTTTGACTTTGAACACACCCACCTTAATCCGCCCAATATTGAGGAATTTACCGCTTATTTGAAAAAATTTCAGTTTAACAGCCTGTTAAAACTTCTTCCTGATGTGCTTACACACTGTTGTAAGGAAGTTTTACAGGAGAATGTTGGAATTTCAGCAAAAACTGATAACGAGGAAAAACAATTAAAATTACAACTAGAAAACCTTATGGAACAAGTAGATCAGATAAAAACTTTTAAAGTTGATTGTCAAATAATAGATACAGAGGAAAAATTCGAGAAATTCCTTGATGAAATGAAAAAACAACAAGTTTTTTCATTGGATACAGAGACTACAAGCGTAAATGTATTTAAAGCAAAAATTGTAGGCCTTTCATTTGGTTATAATCCGGATATTAAAACGTTAAAAGGCAGGATAGAAAATAATAATTACAATCCTGAAAACACCAAAACTTTTTATATTCCATTGGGACATACTGAAGGAAAACAACTGAATGTCGACTTTGTGCTTGAAAAATTAAAACCTGTTTTAGAAGGTACCGGTATTCATAAGGTTTTGCAGAATCTAAAATACGATATGCATATATTAAAAGGACTTAATATTAATTTAAATGGCACTGTATTAGATACCATGCTGGCAAGTTATGTTAAAGATCCGGCTTTTAAGCATGGGCTCAAACAACAGGCATTTATACACCTGGGATATGAAATGAAAACTATAGAAGAGTTGATTGGAAAAGGTAAACAACAGATTACAATGGATTATACTTCTATAGAAGATGCTTCAAGCTATGCCTGTGCTGATGCAAAAGCAACATTGGAACTTGCAGGTTATTATGCCGATAATTTATCGGAAGAAGAGCGTAACCTTCTTTATGAAATTGAAGAACCTCTTGTTCCTGCGCTTGTTGAGATGGAAAGGAACGGGGTCAGTATTGATATTGATTATCTTAAAGAATTGTCAAATGAACTGCAGGATAACATTGACAGAATTGAAACTAAAATTTTTGAGATTGCAGGCGAAAAATTTAACGTGAATTCTCCAAAACAAGTGGGAGAAATACTTTTTGAAAAAATGAAAATACCAACAAAAGGAAAAGCTAAGACCAAAACAGGATATTCTACCAGTGCCGGAGTCCTGGAATCCCTCAAAGATGAGCACCCTATCATAAGTCTTTTGCTTTCTCACAGGCATTATGCAAAGTTAAAATCAACTTATGTCGACACTCTTCCTGAACTTGTCAATCCAGAAACCGGCAGGGTTCACACAACTTTTAATCAAACCATAACCGCTACAGGCAGATTATCCAGCAGTGACCCGAATTTGCAGAATATACCCATAAGAACTGAAATAGGCAATCGCATAAGAGCAGCTTTTGTTCCCGCGGATAAAGAAAATTCCATTATTTTAGCGGCGGATTATTCTCAGATAGAACTCAGGCTTTTGGCTCATATATCCGGCGACGAAGCTCTTTTGGAAGCGTTTAATCACGGTGAAGACATTCATACAGACACCGCAAGCAAAATATTTAATGTATCTAAAGATATGGTAACTTCTGATATGAGAAGAGCTGCAAAAACAGTCAATTTCGGGATTATTTACGGTCAAACAAGCTATGGACTTTCGGAAACTTTAAGAATTTCACCTGCGGAAGCCAAAGAAATCATAGATAAATATTTTGTTACTTATCCGAAAATAAAAGAATATATGGATAAAACAATCTTTGAAGCGAAAAAAGACGGTTATGTAAAAACTCTTTACGGCAGAAAAGGTATTTGCGTGATGAGCTCAACAGCAGGATTAAAACAATTCGGAAATTTGCTG
>CAYZIV010000009.1:0-4238 GCA_964478475.1 uncultured Gammaproteobacteria bacterium
AAAAAACAATAAAAATATAATTTTAGAAGAAAATAAAAAAGATTTAATCCAAGCCCAAAAACTTGTTGAAAGCGGTGAACTTACCAAATCGCTTTATGACAGGTTAAAATTGGACGATGATAAAATAAACGTTATCATTAAGGGAATTTATGATGTTATAAACCTGGAAGACCCTGTAAATAAAGTTTTATCCGCAACAGAACTGGATAAAAACCTTGAACTATACAAAATTAGCTGTCCAATAGGGGTTATAGGAGTAATTTTTGAGTCAAGACCAGATGTTGTGCCGCAAATAGCAGCACTGGCAATAAAGTCAGCAAATGCAGTCATATTAAAAGGCGGCAGAGAAGCAGCTTTTTCTAACGAAATTCTTATAAAAACAATAAACGACGCACTAAAAACAGTGCAGGAATTTCCGGATAACGCTGTAAACCTAATTAAAACAAGAGAAGACGTTAAAGAAATACTTAAAATGGAAGAATTTATTGATCTTATAATTCCCCGCGGCAGCAATGAACTTGTTAAATATATTCAGGAAAATACAAAAATTCCTGTCCTGGGTCACACAGAAGGAATTTGTCATATTTATGCCGATGAATATTTAGACCATAAAAAAGCCATAAAAATTATAATAGATTCAAAAATTCAATATCCTGCAGCCTGTAATGCGGTAGAAACACTGCTTATTCATAATAATATTTCTGAAAAATTAATTCCGGAGCTGGTAAACGACCTAAAAAAACATGAAGTTATAATAAAAGGTGATATAAAAACCATAAAAATCATACCTTTTTTAGAAGAAATTTCAGAAGAAGACTGGTCAACCGAGTACTCGGATAAGGTTATTTCAATAAAAATTGTAGAAAATATTAATGAAGCAATAGACCATATAAACACTTACGGCTCAGGGCATACGGACTGTATAATAACAGAAAACAATGAAAAAAGAGATCTGTTTATGAACCGCGTAGATTCAGCCGGTGTCTATTGTAATGCTTCTACAAGGTTTGCGGATGGCTTCAGGTACGGGTTTGGAGCAGAAGTAGGCATAAGCACCAACAAAACTCACGCCAGAGGCCCTGTCGGACTTGACGGATTAACTATTTACAAATACAAATTATACGGCTCCGGTCAAGTCGTAGCTGAATATACCGGCAAAGGCGCAAAAGATTTTTCTCATAAAAAATTAAATTAACTCCAACAATTAATAACTAAAAACCAATTATAGCTTAACAAAATTAATTCGCGACTCAGATTAATTAATAATTTTCACAATGAACTTCAAAAAATGCTTTTGGATGAACACACGCCGGACAAACGTCTGGAGCTGAATTATTTTGGTGAATATAACCGCAGTTTCTGCATTTCCATTCCAGTTCTGTGTCTTTTTTAAATACTTTTTGATTTTCTATGTTGTTTAAAAGTCTTAAATATCTTTTTTCATGCCTTTTTTCAACTTCTGCTATTTTATTAAAAGCTGCGGCTATTTCAGGAAAACCTTCTTCTTCAGCTGTTTTTGCAAATTCTGGATATAAATCAGCCCACTCTTCATTTTCTCCTGCTGCTGCTGCTTTTAAATTTTCTACAGTATTTCCAAGCACAGTAGGATATGTTGCATTAATAGACACATTATTTCCGTCTAAAAACTTGAAAAATCTTTTAGCATGTTCTTTTTCGTTATCTGCTGTTTCTGTAAATATTGCTGAAATTTGTTCATAACCTTCTTTTTTGGCAATACTTGCGTAATAAGTATATCTGTTTCTGGCTTGTGATTCACCAGCAAATGCCGCCATTAAATTATGTTCTGTTTTTGTTCCTTTTAATTCTTTCTTATTTTGTTGTTGTAACATTTTTTATTCTCCTTTTTTTTATTATTAATTTCATTTTATTTATTCATTAAATAATATAATATATTAATATGATTATAAATGCTTTTTCACAATATCTTAAGAATTTAAAAACTGATGTACCACCTGTAACAATTTTATCTCTGTGGTTAAAAGAAAGAATATTAAAAAATCCTGAAAACAATATAGATAAGGTTTTACAAGAAGAAATAACTTTTTTTAAAAATAAAAGAGGTTTTTTTTTAATACTGGCAAAATCTGATTCAGGTATAAAATTACTAGAATCTCTTTATGAATTTGCTTTAAGTTATGATAATCATAAATTCAGCCGTTGGCTTCATAAAATTAAACCAACAGATTTTATTAAAAAAAATAAATAAACGTAACTTTTTTTAAAGGCATGGATTTTATAATAACTTTCTGTAGAAAACTTGTAGAAAATCTGTAGAAAAATATATTATTTTTGTAGAAATTTTCTGTAGAAAAATAATTGCATTGTTAAAAACTTTTTATTTTTACACAATTTATAAACAAGTTTTCTACAAGTTTTTTTATTAATATGATTAAGTTTTAGTTACTTTTCTACAGAAAATTATAATTTATACTAATACTAAATAAATAAATTTATTTAATTTATTAATATTTAGTTAGTAAAATAATTAAAGTTAAAAAAATATAATTTTTTATGAAAAGGAGTTTTTAATGAAATTTAATGTTAATAAAGAAATTTTTTATAATGCTCTTAATGTTGTTTCTAAAGCATCTGCTGTTAGAGGAATTCAACCGGTATTATCCAATGTTTTATTAGAGACTATTGATAAAAAAGAATTAAAATTATGTGCAACTGATTTAGATATAACAATTCAGATAAATATAGAAACTGAAATAATAGAAAAAGGAGCTGTAACATTACCGGCAAAAAAATTAACAGAAATAATTTCTAAATTGCCTAATGAAAATATCAATTTTGTAATTGAAAATTGTACAGCGCAAATAAAGTGCGGTAGTTCTAAATTTGATATTAATGGAATTTCAGCCAGTGAATTTCCTGGCATAGAAATTCCGGAATCTGATGATTTTGTTGAAGTAGAAATTGAACCATTATTAAAAGCAATAAAACAAACAAATTTTGCTACAGCCACTTATGATATGAACAATATTTTAAGCGGTGTTTATTGCAAAATAGAAAAAAATATATTGGAAATGGCAGCGCTTGATGGAAATAGATTAGCAAGAATAAAAAAAGATATAGAAAATAAAAATGAAAAAAGTTTTTCTGTTGTTATTCCATCCAGAACTCTTAGAGAATTCGTAAATATTTTATTTGGAATGGATAATGAAAAAGTTTTAATAACAGCTAAAAATGGACAAATTTTATTTAAATTAAAAGACAGATATATTATTTCCAGATTAATAGAAGGGCAATACCCAAACTATGAACAACTTATACCTTCCAGTTATGAAAAAAAAGCAAAAATAAATAAAAATAATTTAATGAAAACTTTAGATATAGTTTCCACAATGGTTAATGAAAGGACAAATATAGTTAAATTTTCTTTTAATAAAAATAATTTAAAAGTAACCGCAGATACACCGGATCTTGGTGATTCCTGTGACGAAATAAATATTGATTATGATAATGAAAGCATGGATATAGCTTTTAATTATAGATATATTCAAGATTATTTAAAAGTAATAGAAACAGAAAATATAATAATGGAAATGGATAATTCTTTATCAGGGGTAGTTTATAGATCTGAAAACGAAAAAGAAGCTATTTGTCTTATAATGCCTGTTCAATTAACATAAAAAATTTTATTTTTTTAATATCAATTTTTATTATTCAGTTGTTTTATTTATTTAAATAGATAACAACAGATTTAATATGCTAACTTTTCAAAATAATTTTCCTCACTATAAAAATGTTAATTTAAACGGAAACAATGTAATACCGTTTAAAAGTGTTGAAAATAAAAAAAATCCTTTAAAAATTCAAAAAAAATATATTTCTAATGAATCAAAGAATAAAACAATTACAATTTTAGGTTCATCCATAATCAATGAAAATATTGAAGATTTTATAAAAAAAACCCAAAAAATTACTAAAGAACTGTCAGAAAGAGGATATAATATTTTAACCGGTTGTGGAAATAAAGGAATAATGGGTGCTGCCTATAAAGGGGCATTATCAGCAGAAAAAAATATTGAAAAGCCTGAAAAAAATCTTGCTATAATTGTAGAACCTCTTTGGGGTGGGGAAGATTTAAAACATTGTAAAGTTATATCTAAAGCTGCTTCTTCAGAAGCTGATAGAATAGAAAACGGTTTTTTAAAGGCATCTAATAATTTTATTGTTTTTCCGGGAGGGACTTGTTCTTTACAAGAAGCTAC
>CAYZIV010000009.1:4338-14682 GCA_964478475.1 uncultured Gammaproteobacteria bacterium
CATTTCAATTTCAGAAGAAAGTTTATTTACAGCAGATCCTATTCCAATTGCGCTTGCTCCGGAAGCAAAAGCCATAGGTGCTGTTGTAGAAGTTATTCCGCTTGCTGTCATAACAGGAATATTAGTATTTTTACATAATTCAACAGTATTTGATATTGATACAAGAGCTTTTTCCATTAATCCTCTTACACCCGGGGAGGTAACTTCTATTATTGAAGAACCTTCTGTTTGAATAAGATCAACATTTAGTTTTTCAAGTTTTTGAGCAAGTTTTATTTGTTCATCTATTTTTATATGTCCGGGAATTGTGACACATAAGAAAAAATCTTTTCCTGTAAATTCAATGGTTTTTTTAGTTATATTTAAAACTTCATCAGCGGTTATTCTTAATCCTTTTTTGTAATAAGCATCAAAATTTCCTATTTCAAGAGCATCAGCTCCATTTTTTTTAGCCATAAGAAGTTTTTCTGGCTCTGTTGATGATACAAAAACAGGAATAGAAACAGCTTCTTTTACAGATTTTATAATATTTTCATCAGCAGAAATATCAACAGCGTCAACTCCTGAAATATCAGCAGCTTTAGCAACTTTTAAAATATTTTCTATATTATAATTATCAATTCCGGCAATAATTTTTATGCAATTTTTTTCATTAAGACTTTTTTTAAAATTATTCACTATATAAATACCTCTCTAAAGACCATAAAAACAAAATAATTATAACATTTTTTATATTTATTTATAACTATTATAATAAATAAACAACATTTTTATAAAAATGTTGTTTATTTGAATAATAAGAATTTATAAAAAATTAAACAGAAACAGAAACTTTTATAGAACCCTGACCGGAAAGTTGAATTTTATCTGTCTTGTCAGGAGTTTCAAAAGTTAATTCATACTCTTTATTTGTTTCATTTTCTGAAACAGATAAAACTTTTTCGTTAATATCCTTGATTGTATAATTATTCAATGTCTAACCTCCAGATTTTGCAAGTATTAAAGAATAAATTATATCCTTATAATTTATAATATATATTATTTAAAAAATAATACAACCCTACATTGACAATATTGTTGAAAATTTGCTAAAAACTTTTAAAAAATTAACATTTTAAGGAAAAAACAAAGAGTTCTATTACTTTTTTTTGAAAAAAATTATTCAAAATGTTTAAAAAAAGCAGTATTTAAAAAATCTGAAGTTATATTTATTTTATTATCATTAAAATTAATATAAGCATGATTATTATTTTTAGTCTTTTTTACAATACCTATTTTTTTTACAGAAATTTCTTTTTTTATTTTTTCATAAGCATTTTTTGAAACCGCAGCAACAAGCTCATAGTCTTCTCCACCAAGTAGAATTTGTTTTTTTACAGTTTCAAAATCATCGAATATATTTAAAATATCAGGATCGTATGGAATATCATCGAAACTTATTTCCATGCAAACATCGCTCATTAAACATATTTTATAAAGAGCATCTGCGAGACCGTCACTTGAATCCATCATAGCTGGCTTAGATGCGATTTCAAGAATTTTTCTTCCTTCATTTATTCTTGGAACAGGGTTTATGTGTGATTTAATAAATTTTGTTTGTATTTTATTAGAAACAAACTTTTTTTTGTGAAAATCTTCTAATAAAAAAAGACCTGCTGCGCTAGAACCAAAATTTCCTGTAACTATAACAACATCACCATCTTTCGCATTTTTTCTGCAGGCAGGTGTTAATCCATTGCCAGAGCCAATAGCGCAAATACTTATAGTTATTTTTTCTGCAGCGGTTAAATCACCTCCAATAACCAAAACCCCATATTCTTTACATATTGAATTTACTCCCTTGTAAAATTCTTTTACAAAAGATTCATTAATATTTTTAGGCATGGATAAAGAAATTAATATGTAAAGGGGAACACACCCAGATGCGGCTATATCGCTTAAATTAACAGAAACAGCTTTTCTTCCCAGGTAAAAAGGACTTATTGTTTTCAACTTAAAATGAATATTTTCTACAAGAGTATCTTGAGTTAAAACAAGGTCTTTTTCCGGGATATAAGCAGTATCATCTCCGATATAATCAGTTGATTCAGGGATAATTTCTTTAATTATATTTAAAAATCTTTCTTCTTTCATTTAAAAATATGAAAAATTAATTACTATTTATAAATTTTAACAGGAATGAAATAAAAAAATGAAAACAATTAAATATTATTGTTTTTAATTAATTCGCGACTCAGGTTAAATAGATTGAAAGAAAGCACTAATGTATTGTAAAATAAAAAAAGATAATAAAGACAAACGTCATTTTATAATAGGAGAATTTTATGTTTGAACGCTTTACTGAAAAAGCAATAAAAGTAATAATGTTGGCTCAAGAAGAAGCCCGTAGGCTTGGTCATAATTTTGTTGGAACCGAGCAAATTCTCCTTGGTTTAATAGGTGAAGGAACAGGTATAGCAGCAAAAACACTTAAGGCAATGGGTGTTAATTTAAAAGACGCCAGAGTGGAAGTTGAAAAAATAATAGGAAGAGGTTCCGGGTTTGTAGCGGTAGAAATTCCTTTTACACCTAGGGCAAAAAGGGTTCTTGAGCTTTCATGGGATGAAGCAAGGCAATTAGGACATAATTATATAGGAACAGAGCATCTTTTATTGGGATTAATAAGAGAAGGAGAAGGTGTTGCAACCAGAATCCTTGAAAATTTAGGTGTTGATCTTAATAAAGTTAGAAGTAATGTAATAAGAATGCTTGGTGAAACTCGTACAGGAGTTGCGCCGGCAACCACACAAGGTGGTAGAAGTAAGACACCAACTGTGGATGAATTTGGAACAAATCTTACGCAAGCAGCTCAGGAACAAAGACTTGACCCTGTAGTTGGAAGAGAAAAAGAAATAGAAAGACTGGTGCAAATTTTAGGTCGAAGAACTAAAAACAATCCTGTTTTAATAGGAGAACCAGGTACCGGAAAAACAGCAATAGTTGAAGGATTAGCTTCAAGAATAGTTAATGGTGAAGTGCCGGAACATTTAGAAGATAAAAAATTAATTCAGCTTGATATGGGACTTCTTGTAGCAGGTACTAAATATAGAGGAGAGTTTGAAGAAAGATTAAAAAAAATAATGGATGAAATCCGCTCAGCCGGCAATGTTATCCTTGTTATAGATGAAATGCATACATTAATTGGAGCAGGAGCAGCAGAAGGAGCTATTGATGCTGCTAATATACTTAAACCGGTACTTTCCAGAGGAGAGTTGCAGGTAATAGGTTCTACAACATTAGATGAATACAGAAAACATGTAGAAAAAGATGCTGCGCTAGAAAGAAGATTCCAGCCTATTTATGTTGAACAACCTTCTGTAGAAGAGTCTATAGAAATTATCAGAGGATTAAGAACAAAATATGAAGAACATCATAAATTAATTATTTCAGATTCTGCAGTTGAAGCAGCGGCAAAATTGTCTGATAGATATATTACAGACCGGTTTTTGCCCGATAAAGCAATTGACCTTATTGATGAAGCAAGTTCAAGAGTAAGACTCAGGGCAAGTTCTCTGCCTCCTGAGGGTAAAGAAATTGAAAAAGAACTTAAAAACGTAATCAAGGAAAAAGAACAGGCTATAAGAAATCAGGAATTTGAAAAAGCAAGTCAATTAAGAGACACAGAAGCAGAACTTAAAGATAAAATAAGAGAAGTTTCTCAAAAATGGAAAACTGAGCAAGAAGCAAACAAAGCCGTTGTAACAGAAGAAGAAATAGCTGAAATTATAAGCAGCTGGACAGGAGTTCCGGTTACAAAACTTACTCAAACAGAAACAGAAAGACTTCTTAAATTGGAAGATCTGCTTCATAAAAGAGTTATTGGACAACATCAAGCTGTTGTATCAATTTCAAAAGCAATTAGACGGGCAAGAGTGGGTCTTAAAAGTCCGCAAAGGCCGGTTGGAATTTTTGCTTTTTGTGGACCTACAGGTGTTGGTAAAACAGAACTTGCAAAAGCTCTTTCTGAAGCCGTGTTTGGTTCAGAAGAAAATATTGTAAGAATTGATATGTCTGAATATATGGAAAAACATTCTGTAAGTAAGTTAATAGGTTCACCTCCCGGATATGTTGGTTTTAATGATGGTGGTCAACTTACTGAGGTTGTAAGAAAGAAGCCATATTCTTTGATTCTTTTTGATGAAATAGAAAAAGCTCATCCGGATGTATTTAACATGCTCTTACAAATTCTTGATGATGGAAGGTTAACAGATTCAAGAGGTCGTGTTGTTAATTTTAAAAATACAATCATAATAATGACAAGTAATGTTGGAGCAAGAAATATTGAACATTCAGGAAAATTGGGCTTTGCTGTAGCGGAAGATGAAGAACAAGACAGATATGAAAAGATGAAAGAAACTGTTATGGAAGAGATGAAAAAATCTTTTCGTCCGGAATTCCTTAACAGGCTCGATGATATAATAGTCTTTTCACATCTTACAAAAGAAGAAATCAGGCAAATTGTAGATGTCATGCTTGATGATCTTATTAAAAGACTTAAAAACCAGGAAATTGGCATTGAAATTACTGATGAAGTTAAAGATCATCTGGCAAAAGAAGGTTATAGCCAAACATATGGCGCAAGACCGTTACGCAGGTTAATTCAAAAAACTATAGAAGATGCTCTTGCGGAAGAATTGCTTACAGGGCTTGCTAAAGAAGGTGATGCGATTAAACTTAAACTGGAAGGCAAAAAAATTGTTTTTGAAAAAATTCCCGGTAAACCACTAGAAAAAAATAAAACAGAAGAAGAGGATACATCAAAAACAGAAGAATCAGAGATAGCGGTTGATTCGGAAAATTAAACCTTCTTTAGTGAGAATAATTATGACTAAAAAAAATAAAGATCTTGAGCAAATAAAAGAATTAATAGTAAATCCTAAAATAGGAGAAATACTTATTCAGCATAAAAAAATTTCTATAGAACAGCTAGAATTAGGATTAAAAGCACAGAAAAATAATAATATCCCCATTGGACGGATTTTAATAGATAAAGGTTTTATTTGTGAAAATGATCTTGTTGAGCTATTATCCATACAAAAAAATGTTGTTAAATTGTTAGAAGACAGTTATAACGAATTGGAAAAGCTCAAAAATGAAAGATCAGAAAGTTTATAATTTTTTTTATCATTTGAGAATAAGCAATTTTATTTTAATTACCGGTTTAATTTTTGGATTGTTTTTTTATTATACTTTGATTTCTTTATCCGGGTTGCAGGGAAGTGTTTCTGAAGCATTGGAAATCCTGATATTTAAACAGGATAGCAGTTTTGGTTTGTATCCTCAAATTGTGCTATCTTTAAAGGTGGTGAACGTCTTTTTAGGTTCTTTGTTGAGTTTGTTTTTCTTTTCTCTTTTTTCTTCAGGAATGAGTGCTTTTTTTTACAATTTGTTAGCTAAAAAACACGGATATGAAAAGGTTAATCTTGAAGAAACGTTAAAAAAAATAATTGATTGGCAGTCATACAGGTATTTTAAGGTTTTATGGCCATTGGGAATATATTTTATAACTTTAAGTGTTTTTATTATTTTAGGAAGTACTTTCTTTAATTTTATAGTAAGTGTCATAGGGATTAATTTAAGTATAACTTCTTTTATTATAACGTTTTTGGGGCTTAATTTTATGTTTTTATTTGTATTAGCCTTGCTTTTTTCGTTGTGGAATCATTTAAATATGAGTTTTGGAACGGAAATTATTGTAAGCGAACCGGAAATTACAAATAAAAATGCGGCTCTTAGATCAAAAAGATTGATTTTTACTAGTGGTAGAAATATTTTATTGTTTTTAACTTTTATGATTTTTATAAGTATTGTTGGGAAACAGTTACTAATCTTTGATATACAAGAAATAAAGACATTTTTTATTTTCTTTGCTCTTAATTGTCTTGGTTATGCAGGAATAAAGTATTTAAAAACATCTGCTTATATAAAATTATTGTTAAATTATTATGAAAAAGTTAAACCGGTTGTTTAAAGCGAAAACCCCTTTTATAAAAGGGGTTTTCGCTTTAAATACATATTTGCGGCTCGAGTTATTTAGATACCGGTTTTTTGCATAAATACCAGGATATACACTCGCCATGTTCTTTGTGTCCATTAGTTTCAACTTCTTGAGAGGTTTTAGGAGGAGGAACAATAACATCATCATCGGGTTTCCAGTTAGCGGGGGTTGCGATGTTTTCTTTTTCACAAAGCTGTAAAGCGTCTACCATTCTGATTATTTCATCGATATTTCTGCCGACATTCATTGGAAATACCATTGAAGCCCTTATTATTCCCTTAGGATCAATAATATAAATAGTTCTTACAGCATGAACATCGCTAATAGCCGGATGAATCATATTATACAAATAAGAAACCTCGAAGCCCAGGTCTGCTATAACCGGAAATTTAATTTTCACCTCAAACAGCTCCTCGAGTTGTTTTATCCATGCTATATGAGAATAAGTGCTGTCAATACTTAATCCTAGGAGTTTTACGTTCCTTTTTTCAAACTCCTCTTGCTTTTGGGCGAAACCGCTAAACTCTGTTGAGCATACAGGAGTGAAGTCGGCTGGATGTGAGAACAGTATAACCCAACTGCCTTCATTGTATTCGGAAAATTTTATCCTTCCTTGGTTGGTTTCAGCTTCAAAATCCCGAGCCGGTTCCCCTAATCTTGGACAGGTACAAAGTTCTATCAATTCTTCCTGCTCTATGTGTTGTTGTTTCATACGTTTTCTCCTTAATTTTTTTAAATAATAGCCTTTTTTTATATCGTATTTTTATGGGTTTTTATAGGGTTTTTGTTGCTAAAAAGCCTTGATCGGGCCTCTTTTTTTTCATTTTTATTGTTTTTTAGGGTAAAATATGGGGTTTTTATGTAAGTAAAAATTTTTCTTTTTTTTTAAATTTAAATTTATTTTCAACACATATTTTTTAAAAAATAAATACCCCGAATTTCTATATTGGTTTAATTTTTTTAAGACAAAAAAGGGTTATATACATATTTATAAATTATGTTAAAAATTAAGGAACATTATAGTGTTATATATTGTCCAAATAAGTAGGCAATTTAATTTCTGCGTAATTTTGTATATGATAAAATTTTAATAGCGGAGAATAATTCAAAAGCAAGTAAAGGTTGATATGATAGAATTTCTACTTAAAATATTCGGTGATGCAAATGAGAAAAAACTCAAGCAAATGCAGCCTACCGTTGATTATATAAATAGTCTTGAGCCGGAAATAAGTGCGCTTACCAACGAAGAGCTTAGGGCAAAGACAGATGAGTTTAAGGACAGGCTCGCAAAGAGACAAACTTCTTCTGATCCTAAACGTGACAAAGCTTTAGAAGAAGAGGCTCTTGAGGAAATATTGCCGGAAGCTTTTGCTGTAGTTAGAGAAGCCGGTAAAAGAACTTTAAATATGCGGCATTTTGATGTCCAGTTGGTTGGCGGGATGGTTTTGCACAAAGGGCAAATTGCGGAAATGCGCACCGGTGAAGGAAAAACTCTTGTGGCGACACTTCCTGCGTATTTAAATGCTTTAACTGGCAAAGGTGTTCATATTGTTACAGTTAATGATTATCTTGCAAAACGTGACAGCGAGTGGATGGGGCGTATATACAAGTTTTTAGGGCTTAGTGTCGGGCTTGTTTTGTCAGGTGGCAGGTCTTTAAATTTTGAAGATAAGAAACGGGCATACGCGGCAGATATTACTTATGGCACGAATAATGAGTTTGGGTTTGATTATCTTCGGGATAATATGTCCGGAAGCATTGAGCAGTGCGCGCAAAGACCATATAATTATGCAATAATCGACGAAGTTGACAGTATTCTTATAGACGAAGCCAGAACCCCGCTTATAATTAGCGGAAGATTGGAAAAGTCTGCTGAAACATACAAAACTATGGCAAAAATTGCTCCATTACTGGAGAAAGATAAAGATTACGAAGTAGAAGAGAAAAATAAAAACGTTATTTTAAATGAGGAAGGTATAGATAAGGCTCAAGAATTACTTGGAGTCGAGGATATATTTGATCCTTCAACAATGCTTGCTCATTATTTATTACAGGCATTGAAAGCGAAAGAACTTTTCCATAAAGACACTGATTATGTTGTAAAAAATGGTGAAGTTGTTATTGTAGATGAGTTCACTGGAAGACTTATGGAGGGTCGACGCTGGAGTGACGGGCTTCACCAGGCGGTAGAAGCAAAAGAAAATGTTAAAATTCAAGACGAAAGTCAGACGCTTGCAAGCATCACTTTTCAGAATTTGTTTAGGATTTATCCCAAATTAGCCGGTATGACGGGAACAGCTTTAACTGAAGAAGCTGAATTCGGCAAAATTTACGGGCTGGAAGTAACTCCTATTCCCACAAACCAAAAGGATATCCGGGCAGATTTGTCGGATGTTATTTACAAAACAGAAATACAAAAATATAAATCCGTTGTCGAAGAGATCGAAGAAGAGCATGCAAAAGGAAGACCGATACTTGTTGGGACGATAAGCATTGATAAATCTGAGCTTTTGTCTAAAATGCTTACTAAAAAGGGCTTAAAACATAATGTTTTGAATGCAAAACACCATGAAAAAGAAGCGAATATAATTGCTCAAGCAGGAAGATCGGGAGCAATCACAATAGCTACAAACATGGCGGGTCGGGGAACAGATATCATTCTTGGCGGCAACCCTGAATTTCTTGCAAAAGAGATGCTGGAAGGCGTAAATAAAGACGAAATGTCTTCAGAAGAATATCAAAAGAAAAAAGAAGAAGCTCTGGAAAAGGCTTATGAAATAACCGAAGCAGACCATAAAAAAGTTGTAGAAGCCGGAGGGCTTTATGTGTTAGGAACAGAACGCCATGAATCACGGCGTATAGATAATCAGCTCCGAGGCAGGGCAGGAAGACAGGGTGACCCCGGTTCAACAAGGTTCTATCTTTCTTTGGAAGATAACTTGATGAGGATTTTCGGCGGGGAAAAACTCTATAATCTTATGGAAATGTTGAATATTGAAGAAGATATGGCCATAGAAGCATCAATGGTAACAAATAGCATTGCTTCCGCTCAAAAGAAAGTGGAAACTTATCACTTTGATTTGAGAAAACAGGTTATTCAGTTTGATGACGTCATGAATCAACAAAGAGAGCTTTTCTACGCCCAAAGAAGAAAAGTTTTAGAAGGCGATAACGTTTATGAAGATATTCTCTTTATGATTGAAAAAGAAATTGAGAGAATGCTTGGAAGTTATATCAGTCCGGAAATGCGGCCTGCTGAGTACCTGGAAGAAGATTTCGAGTCCATGATCAAAGCAATGCATTCTGTTTTCCCACAAATGACAGATAAAGTGAATGTTCAAGATATTATAAAATTACCTTATCAGGATATTTATGAAAAACTAAAAACGCTTGCAATAGAGGCATATAAGCAGCATGAAGAGGATATAATTAATATTCACAATGATATTCTCTCCAAGTCCGATAATGAATACGGTGTTGAACTTCAGCAAGTCGGCGATAAAAATAACATAATGAGAAGCCTTGAGCGGGATATTCTCCTTAGAATCATTGACAGTAAATGGATTGATCATCTTCATAACAATGATATGCTTAGAGAAGGCATAGGTTTAAGGGCTTATGGCCAGAAAGACCCTCTTATTGAGTACAAAAGAGAAGCGTTCAACATGTTTAACAACATGATGCACGAAATTCAAAAAGAAACCGTTGCTCACTTATTTAGAACGAAACTTCAAATTCAGGTTGTTCAAAAACAGGATGAAGGGTCTGAATCAATAGATACAGCACTCACAAAAGCGGCAGATAAGTTTATTCCGCCTTCTGATGAGGATAATGCTCCCGTGGTTAAAGGGGATAAAATAGGAAGAAATGATGTATGCCCTTGTGGAAGCGGGGTTAAATACAAAAAATGCTGCGGAAAATTGTCCTCAAAAAAATAATTAAATTGAAAATTCCCAATCGTCACCCTGAATTTATTTCAGGGTCTCAGTAACAAGGCATGTAAGCTAAAATCGCATGTTTGCGAGATGCTGAAACTGTCTTGAAAGCTCGCATTAAACGGCATTTCAGGCGAAGGCTCTTTGCCTCCGCCTTTCAGCCTCTGCTCGCTTTCGCAAGTTCAGCATGACGAAAAGTCTGTAAAAAATTCCATTCAGTCAGCTATTGAACCCATAAATAAGCCTCCAGCACAAGTGAACTGCTGCTGTAAGTTAATTTTAATTTATCATTATCTATTATTTTTGACGTTATTTTCTTGTTAACAGGTGTTCCGCCTGTTTGTTTAATCTTGAAGGCATTGGCTTCTATGT
>CAYZIV010000010.1:0-13570 GCA_964478475.1 uncultured Gammaproteobacteria bacterium
ATGCGGGCGAAAAAAGTCCGAATAATTCCGCTGGAAGTAGTTGTAAGAAACTTTGCAGCGGGTTCAATGTGCAGAAGATTGGGTTTCGAGAAGGGGCTCCATCTTATTCCTCCTCTTTGCGAGTTTTATCTAAAAGATGATTCTCTAAACGACCCTATTCTTTGCAAAGAGCATATAAAATACATGAACACTGTGACTGAAGAAGAATTAGCTTATATTGAAGGGCAGGCATTAAAGATTAATGAGATTATTTACTCCTATATGGACTCAAAGGACATAACCCTGGTGGATTACAAGCTGGAATTCGGCAGGACTTCAGAAGGAGAAATTGTTCTTGCTGATGAAATTTCTCCTGATACTTGCAGATTCTGGAAAAAAGGGACAATGGAATCCCTTGATAAAGATGTTTATAGAGAAGAAAAAGGCGACTTAGTCAGCTCATACAAGAAACTGGCTGATATTTTAGGGCTGAAAATACAGTAATTGGAGCTAAAAATGAAAAAATATAAAGCAGATATAATAGTAACTTTAAAAAATGGTGTGCGTGATCCTCAAGGTACAGCAATAAATACGGTTTTAAAAAGAACAGGGATGCAGGAAGAAGCAAAAGTCCAGACAGGTAAATATTTTACCTTGAACGTAACCGGTGAATGCGAAGAAAACGCCAGAAAAAAACTGGATGCAATCTGTCAGGAGGTTTTATCAAATCCTGTATTGGAACGTTACACAATAGAGAGGTTTATAGAAGCATGAAGGCTGGTATAATAGTATTTCCAGGGACAAACTGCGATATAGACACCCAAAGAGCTTGTGCGTTCTTCGATTGGGAAACGGAATTCATCTGGCACAATGAAGAAAATCTTGACCAATATGACGTAATCTTTTTGCCCGGGGGATTTTCTTACGGGGATTATATAAGAGCAGGACGGTTAGCGAAATTCAGCCCCGCTGTTATGGCTTTAAAACAGTATGTTGAATCAAAACGCGGATTTTTAGTCGGGATTTGTAACGGGTTTCAGATTTTATGCGAAGCCGGACTTTTACCAGGGATTCTATCTACAAACGACAATTCAAAATTTATTTGCGAGGAAGCCTCGCTTTTAGTGGGCGATAAAGCTATAACCCTTCCTATAGCCCACGGAGAGGGAAGATACATTGCTAATAACTGTGTTCTTAAAGAAATTAAGTCAAAAAATATGATCTTTCTTCAGTATAAAAACAATCCTAACGGGTCTGTTCTTGATATCGCAGGGTTGTATGATAGGGAAAATAGGATTATAGGACTAATGCCTCACCCTGAAAGAGCTATATTTGAGGAAACAGGAAACACAGACGGCAGGTTTTTCTTTGAAATGATTGAAACATCTCTGCGGGAATCAACTACAACTTTAACATCAGCTTGTTAAATATTAAAATAATAATCGAGGAGAAAAATGCAGACAGTTGAAACAACAAAATTATATAAGGCTCTTGGATTAACAGACTTTGAATATGAAGAAATACTTAAAAGACTAGGCAGAGAACCCAACGAACTGGAAACTTATTTGTTTTCTGCGATGTGGTCAGAACACTGCGGTTATATGCACTCAAGAAAATATTTATCGATGTTTCCCTCAGGCGGAGCGGTAAGCCACGGAGAAAACGCCGGCGGAGTTTTAATTGGAGACCATGTAATAGTTTTCAAAGTCGAATCACACAACCATCCTTCGGCTGTAGAACCGTTTCAAGGAGCAGCAACCGGAATAGGCGGAATAGTGAGAGATATACTTGCCATAGGTGCAAGACCCATAGCACTTTTAGATTCTCTTAAATTTGGAAAAATAACTGATAATTATTCAAAACACATATTTGACGGTGTTGTACAAGGCATATCACATTACGGAAACTGCATAGGCGTCCCGACAGTAGCCGGAGAAGTTTCATTTGACGAATCCTACACTGATTCACCACTTGTAAACGTAATGTGCGCAGGAATCGTGCATAAAGACAATATCAGATCAGCCAGCGCAGAAGCAGGGAAAGTAGTCATAGCAGTAGGTTCACATACGGGAAGAGACGGCATTCACGGAGCTTCTTTTGCATCAAAGGAAATAAGCGAAAGTTCAAAAGAAGATAGACCCTCTGTGCAAGTTGGCGATCCTTTTGTTAAAAAAAACTTAATTGAAGCTACTCTTGAAATTCTTGATCTACAAGAAGTTCAAAGTTGTCAGGATTTTGGCGCTGCAGGTTTGCTGTCATCCTCTTCGGAAATGGCTTATAAAGGAAATTGCGGTATTGATTTACATCTGGACAAAGTTCATCTGAGAGAAGAAGGGATGCAGTCTTGGGAAATAATGCTTTCAGAGTCTCAGGAGAGAATGCTCTTTGTTGTAGAGCCTGATGGTGTTGATAAAGTTCTAAATATTGCGGAAAAATACGATATGCCGGCAAGCATAATAGGAGAAACTAACAATACAAAACGATATAGGCTTTTCTGGCATGGTGAAAACGTAGCGGACTTACCACCGGAAATCCTTGCTGAAGCGCCTAAGTATACTTTAAACGAGCAGGAACCTGATTATATAAAACAATATAGGAAGTTAAAACTAAACAAAACTATGCCAATAGAGCAGTTAGCAGAAAAAGTTGTTTTTGACCCTAATTTTTCTTCAAAAAAATGGGTTTATACTCAATATGATCATACGGTAGGGACAAGAACATCCGTTAAGCCGGGTGAAGCAGGCTCTGCAGGTATATGGCTACATGAAGAAGGCGGAGTGATTGGTTTAACAATTGACTCCAGCCCCAGACAAGTTTTCTTAAACCCTTATCAAGGTGGCAAAAATTCCGTATGGGAATGCTACAGAAACCTGGTTTCAAGCGGGTTTGAGCCAATGGGAGTCACAGACTGTCTGAATTATGGTAATCCTGAAAAGGATGAAGTCACTTACCAGTTCGTAAAATCAGTAAAAGGAATAGCTGATGCCTGTCAGGAAATGAAAGTTCCTGTTGTGTCAGGCAACGTTTCTTTCTATAACGAGTCTTCACAAAGACGAGTGTTCCCAACCCCAACTATAGGTATGATAGGATATGCTAATTTTCCGGAAAAACTTATAAGAAATTATTTTATGCAACGTGAAACCTTGTTTTTGCTTGGTAAAGACGTAAAAGACGACTCTGATACAGGCGGATCGCTCTACCAAAGAATCGCTTATGATTTTCTCGGCGGGGAGATTAACACAACCAATTTTGATCTGGAAATTCAGCTTAAAGACGCTATTTTCGGCCTGAGAGACAAAAATCTTCTTGGCGGATGCGTTGATGTATCAGAAGGAGGGCTATTTGGAGCAATATTTGAAGGTGCTGTAAAAGGTAAAACAGGCTTTATTGGAAATATGATTTTTATTAAAGATCAAGAAAAAGCGCTTTTTGGAGAGCTTACAGGTCAATATGTCATTTCTACGGATATGCCGGAGAGAGTTGAGGATTTCCTGAACTCAAGACATATTCCGCACAAAAAACTGGGCATGTGTATAGATGAAAAATTTGAATTTGACGGATATAATCTGGATTTGGCAAAGTTATCTTTTATGTGGGAAAATTCTATTGAATCGGAGATGAATAAATGAAAACCTTTTGTAAAAAAGGATATTGTTTTCACGGTGGAGGAGAATTAAAATTTTCTGAAGAATGCGGGGTTTTTGGTGGAATTTCCTATAAATATCCCGTTTCTGCTTTTATTCAGCAGGGGTTGTTTATGCTTCAGCATCGCGGGCAGGAAAGTGCCGGACTTTGTGTAGGGGGAAAAGACTTACAGGTCCATAAAAACAAAGGGCTTGTAATGGAAGTGCTCCCTGAAAAAGTAATAAGCAAAATAGAAGGCAAAACAGGCATAGGACACGTAAGATATTCAACACAGGGAGGGTCTGATAACACCCATTCACAGCCTTTTGTGGTGAATTATCTTGGTGAAAAAGTTGCCGTAGCTCATAACGGGAACGTCAAAGCCGCTGTTGATATGAGAAAATCACTTGAAATACAAGGGGAAATCTTTCTTACCACTTCAGACACCGAAATGCTTCTTAAAAAAGTCATTAGAGAACTCCATAAATCACCTTCTCAATGGACGTATGAAGAAGTAGGACAAATTCTTGCAGATAATTTTACAGGAGGAGCCTGGTCAATACTGTTTTTTGTTCCGGGGAAAATCTTTGCATACAGAGACCCGATAGGTTATAGACCACTTTCCCTCTGTAAATCAAAAGAAGGAGTGTTTATAAGCTCTGAGGATGCAGCTTTCCAAATGCTTGAAGATAAATCTGTTTACCACATAAACCCGGGCGAAGGTGTTGAACTCAGTGAAGATACTTGTGAAATAAAAAGGTTTGCTCCTAAAATGCCTGAGAAAAAATGTGTTTTCGAACAAATTTACTTCGCCAGACCTGATTCTAACGTGTTTGGCAGAAATGTATACACCTCCAGAGTTGAACTCGGGAAAAAATGCGCGCAGGAAAGTCCTGTAGACGCTGATATAGTAGTCCCTGTTATGGATTCTGGTTTTTCTTCGGCAATCGGATTTTCACAAGAATCCGGAATCCCTCTGCAAATGGGATTAATGAGAAACAGATGGGTTGGCAGAACTTTTATTCTTCCTGAACAGCATATGCGAATAAGCAGTGTGCGACGTAAGTTAACACCCATAAATGAAGTCGTAAAAGACAAAAAAGTTGTTGTCATAGACGATTCAATAGTAAGGGGCACAACTTCACGCGAAATAGTCAGGCTGCTTAAAAAATCCGGTGCAAAAGAAGTCCATTTTCGCTCAGCTTCTCCTGAAGTTCTTAACACCTGTCAGTGGGGAGTTGATATTCCAACGAAAAATGAGCTGATTGCAAATAAATACAAGAATTTAGAAGAAATCCAAAACTTCATAGAAGCTGATAGCCTTGCATTTTTGTCTATTGAAGGATTAAAAGAAATTTTTGGTCAGGAAGGCTGGTGCTATTCGTGTCTTATGTGCAATCCTGATGAAAATAATACTGCAGCCGAATGCAACAAACACATGAATAAGTGCACTTCTGTCTGTTAATTAAACTGAATTACGAATAAATTTTGGTGAAATTTCGAGAATGAGTTAATAAAATAAAATTCATCATTTCATTTTATTAGCGCCCGCTTCGCAATCTCAAAATCCATATGGAATTGTTAAAAGTGAAGCAGGAGCGGAATTTTGCAAAAAGTTAAATATATTTTGTCTGTTATTATGCAATGTAATGTTTGATATATAATTTTAATTATTTATCAATTAATTATCTGAAATTTTCAGCTGGAATGAATATATGTTTAATAGAAAAAAGATTGCGGGGGCATTATTAATTATATTTTTGGGGGTTAATTCTCAGGTATTTGCGATTGATAACCATCAACAACTTCAAGATGCACTTGATGCTGTAGCTGCTGACGGGACTGTTACGGTAGATAACCCAATAACTTTAACCGGTGATATTGTATTTCCGGGAGTAAATTTTACGATTGACACTATCGGCGCGGGAGAAATCACCACCAATGGACATGGGTTTATTTATCCTGATAACGTAAAAATAGACAACCTTAAAATTGACGGGATCACTAACTATGCCAATCTAAGTAAATGGGACTCTGGTGGGGCGATTGATAACAGGGATTATTCAACCTTTACAATAAATGGTGGCGCAACTTTCACAAGGAATAATGCTGGTTTTTTTGGTGGGGCGATTTATAATGATACTAATTCAACCTTTACAATAGATGGAAACGCAATTTTTAAAAAAAATACTGCTGGCGAGAAGGGCGGGGCGATTTGGAATCGGGAATCAACCATTACAATAGATGGAAGCGCAACGTTCACAGGGAATGAGGCTAGCTATGGTGGGGCGATTTATAATTATGCAAACACGCCAGGAATATCAATCTTTACAATAAATGATGGCGCAATTTTCAAAAACAATATTGCTACCGACTACGGCGGGGCGATTTCTAATTATAGTTACTCAACTTTTACAATAAATAACGAGGCAACGTTCACAGGGAATAAGGCTAGCACCTACGGCGGGGCTATTTGGAATGCTAGCAATTCAACCTTTACAATAAATAACGGCGCAACTTTTACAAGCAATGAGGCAGGAAGCAGGGGCGGGGCGATTGATAATACCAAGTCAATATTAAACCTCATAGCCAGGACTAATGATGTAACATTTACAGGAAATACAGCAAACGGTATCAGCAACGCGGTCCATATAAGGGACGATTCTGTTATGAATCTAAACGCCTCCGACAGTGCAGGCATTATCTTTAACGACAGGATCACAAGTGAAAACAATAACAATATAATCAACATAAACCAGACAGGAACATGGGATAGGGGGGCAAATCCGAATAATCCTGATGGTAATAAATTACCTGATGATGCTCCGACCACAGGCAGAATAGTATTAAATGCCGATATGAGCGGCTTTACAAACTCTGCCGGCAACGCTGTTAATTTATACGGCGGAACTCTCGCACTTGGCGCAGACGGAGTTATGTTCAGCAGTCATTTTGTTGCTCATCCGGGTTCAACCTTCGATCTTGTTAACGGCGTGATTAATAATGTGGTTTTCTCTTCTGCTGAAATTAACGATATGAACTTGAAAATTGATGTTAATATGAACAATAACACCGCTGACACGCTAGAATCAGGAAGTTTTACAGGAACCAAAAATATTAACCTGACTAAAATTACTGTAATTCAAGACGGTGCAAACGGAACTGTAACTGTAGTTCCAGCCAACGACCTTAATCTATCGCTTAATAGTAGAGCACAAACAGCATCAGGTCCTGTATATAATTATAACGTTATCAATAACCAAGATGGGACACTAACTTTAAACAATGTTATGACCCCATCAGGAACTCCTCAGATTAACCCTGCTGTTCAGGCGAGCGGTGTTGCTTCGCAAAGCGCCTATTTAGCTCTTTCTAATACCAATAACATCGTATTCAACAAAGCTGATAATGTGATGGCAACATTAAACAATATAAGATTAGCGAAAGAAATTCAGGACAAATACGGCAATAAACTCGCAGTTACAGAAGGAATGCCTATTGAAACCGCAGTAGAGCAAACAACTCTTTTTGGCAGATTAGCAGAAGGTGATGTCTGGTTAAGACCGTTTAACAGTATAGAAAAAGTTAAAATCGACAACCTCGACGGCAGAGTTAACAGTGTTTCTTACGGCTTGCTCACTGGTTTTGACACCCCGCTCAGAGAATTACGGGCAAACTCTTACGGAATGATGAGCTTTTTCGGCGGATACAGCGGAGCAAGTCAGAAATACAGCACTGTTAATTCATACCAAAACGGCGGCTTGGTAGGAACTTCAGCCTCTCTATACAAAGGCAACGGCTATACAACCCTCGCTGCAACAGTCGGCGGTTACGGCGTTACAGAGAGAATAGCAACCCATGGGACTTCCAACTACGGCATGTTAACAACTTCCGTTGCTTCAAAAACCGGATATAATATTAATCTTCCAAAAAATACAATATTTCAACTGAATAACCAGCTGGCATACAGCCTTGTCACCAGTCAGGATTACACAAACGCACAGGGGGCAAACATTGACACAAGCCCGCTCCATTTTATCCAGCTTATTCCAGGCGCTAAATTAACAGGTAATATCAGAAGATGGCAGCCTTACATAAGTGCTAACGTGATATTTAACCCATTGTCTTCTACAACCGTTACAGCTAACGAAATTGCCCTGCCTGATTCCGCTATAGGAACATACGCCGAATACGGTGTGGGGATTCAAAGCGACAGGGAAGACAGGCTTAACGGCTTCGCGCAGGTTATGGTTAGAAACGGCTCCAGAACAGGCGTTAATTTCAACTTCGGCTTGAAATCCCCAGTCGGCAGAAAATCTGTTGCTCTATAATTTGCAGATATCTTGCAATTTCTGAAATATCCTTCCATTATTAAATTGCAAGCTTTTTTGGAAAAATTAGCTATATTAATCGTTTTCAAGATTTAATGCAAGATTTCTGTTGTTTAAAATTAAACTGTACGCTTGCTTAAGCTGCCAAGAGTTTTTTCTACAAGTATTTTATTTTGATTAAATTTTTTCTGATTATACTCTTTTGTTTTTTCTTGTTTATTAACGGATTCAGGTTTATTTTTTGACATTTCCTTTAATACAGCTTTATTTGTCATCTGTTTATTAATTATAGGAACAAATATACCTAAAGCTAATGAAGAGTAAATTAATCCTGCTGCTGTAGCTATATTTTTCTTGTTTTTAAGGGATTTTTTAGCTTTTTCACTTAAGTTCAATGTATCTATTTCAGCAAGAGATTTTGGTGTTATTTTTCCGATAATATGAGAAATTTTTTGCGGAATTGTTGTATTTTTAGGCATAGGCTTACCATTAAACAGTTTTCCTATTTCGTCTTTTTTTGCAAGTCCATAAGCTGTTAAACTGCTTACAAATCCGCCAATAACAAGCCAGTTGAACAGTCCTGACATATCTCTGATATTTGTTTCTCTTAATTCATTTTTATCTGTAGCTGCCAGCATTCTTCCGATCATAGTGGTGCCAAAAATGATCTTTAATTGATCTATTGACGGCAACTTGCTTTTAAATTCAATTTTATTTAATAAAGTTTTTGGCTTTGTAACTAAACTGGCTACTTTTTTAGGATTTGCGCTCATTACCAGTGCAGCTCCGGTTAAATATGTCATAAAAGCTGCTGAGGCAATTCTTGTTGCTTTAAATTTTGCATCTTTTTTTGGATCTTTTTCTTTAGAATTTTGATTCACTTTATTTTGATAATCAGGACGCCCAACAAAAGCGCTGCTGCCTGTTTTTTTCTTAGTAAGATACCTGTTAACAAATTGGATTGCAAAACTTATTCCTACAGCTGTACCTAACCCCAAAACAGATTTACTTACGCTGGTTTTTTTTATTTTATTAATAACATTATTAAGTTTTTCCGGTTTTGTTTTTTTGAAAACTTCTTTTCCGGCTTCATAAGTGTTTTCAACAAGTCTTTTCATATTTGTTGAAACAGTCTTTTCGCCTACTGAAACTGATAAATTATTATTAGCTTGTAAATCTTTGGTTGCTTCAGCTGTTATTTTTGCCAGTTCTTTTTTTAGAGCTCTACCTGACAAATTACTATCAATTAGCTTAGCGGTCTTTTTTGAAATATCCTCAACAGTTTTTTGAGAAAACGATTTAACCGGATTATTTTTAACTCCCACAAAGCCTGTAGTGTTTTCAAAAACATTTTTTACATATTTTTCCGTATTGCCTTTAGCGCCATTCCAGGCAGTATGAAGAACATCTAAGGTTTTGCTGTCAATAAAGAGATTTTGTTTTAATCCTGTAAGTTTATTGATTAACCATCCGGCACCCATGGCATAAACGCCGGGTATAAAAGTATTTCCGGTAGAAACTATTTCTCTTCTTGTTGTTTCAATTCCAGCTGCCGGTCCTCTTGTGAAATCTACAATAGATCTGGGCACTGTCATTGAAACCAAATCAACAGCTAAAGGACCAAGTATTTCACTTTTTTCAAGAAAATTAAATGTGTTTGATGCAATATTAGAAGGAATAGATCCCTTAAAAGCAACATTTTTATTATTTCTTACAAGTGGTTTTTGATTTATATATAAAGGTCTTTGATTTTTTCTCGTTTTAATTGACATTTGTTAATTAACCCGTCATAAAGCTGTAACAATTTTATAAAACATGTAAACTTAAAAAATTGATATCAAATTTGAAAAATAATAAAATTATTTTGATATAACAAGCAAAGAGAAAAGGTGTAGGATTTATCCTACACCTTTTCTTAAGTCTATGCTTTTAAACTATGTTAATTTCATTTAATTTAGTAAGTTCCAAAAGCAACTGATAGTACTTCATTAGGATTGATTTGAGCTATTCTTGCGCCGTCAGGTGATACAACATAAGCAATTTCATCGCCAGATTCTTTAAGAACACCTACAGTGCCGCTGAAGGCTGTTCTTGCAGTATCGTAAATACCCATGCCGACTTCTTGTCCTGACATTAAGTAGCTCCTGCCTGCTGCTGCAAATTTTCCATTGAACAGCTCGTTTGTTCCGTTACCTATATTTGTTAGGAAGCCTTCTGTCATGTTACCGGCTATTATAGCTGTACCGCCAACTGTTCTTCCTGCTACACCAGCAACTTTTCCTGGCCAGCTGAATGGCCATGCCATAAATCTTCCTACAATATTTGGGTTTTTATCTTCAACAACTACAGCAGAAATAATTTCTTTTGGAAGAATTGTTTTTGCTTCGTCAGTGCCGATGCTGTTGAATGCTATTCTGATAGCTCCAGGTTCTCCAAGTCCAGGTCTTATTACTTCTGAAACTTTACCTTCTACTCTTGAACCTTCAGGATAATGTTTTCCATCAATATTAACAGATTCTGTTGTATGAGCAACAACTCTATCGCCAACAGTATTTGTTCTGGCTGAGACAATATCTTCAAATTTCATTTTAAGAGTTGGGATAGTAGAAGAAACAACCTGAGGCTGCATTTCTGTAGCTGCACCTGTTGGAACAACTTCAGGATCCATTGCCAGTGTATTTCTTAATTGTTTGATCATTGTGGCAATTTCGGCCCTTGATGCTGCTTCATTAGGTCTTATTTGACCTCCGTCTGGAAGATCTGCAAGAAGTCCTGCTTCAAGAGATTCTGCGATTGGCACTGCTGCCCATCCTGGGATTTCAGCAGCATCAGGATAAGCTTCAAGTATTCTTTCGGCTTTATCAGTTGTGATATCGCCAGGAATTACTTTTGCCATTGCGCTTAATGCTTCTGCTCTTGTTACAGCTTGATCCGGCTTAAATGAGGTGTCAGGGAATCCTGCTAATAAACCTCTATTGAAAGCTTTGTCGATGTCTTCTTTTGCCCAGTGGTCAACAGGGACGTCTGTGAAAATCTGCTGTCTGAAAGCAGGGACATTATCTAATTCAAGAGCTGATACTAAAGCGCTTGCCAGTTCATCTCTTAAAATTGGAAGATTAGGTTTGAATGTGCGGTCAGGAAATCCTGCTAAAATTCCTTTTGAAGCTAGGAAGTTAATCTCATAACCGCCTAGCATATCAAAATTAACATCAGGAAACTGATTTGGTATATCAGCCGCAGGAGCGGCGGCGCCAGTAATTTCTACAGGAGCTATTACTGTTTTTTGAATTTCTATACCGCTTGATGTTTCTATTTGTCTTGGTTCACCTGCTAATTCAGCTGCTAAACCTGTTGGAACTCCAGGGCATGCAGGAGCTGCAAAACCTGTTGGTATTCCTTCTACTTCCATAGGTACTGCTTCACCCGTTGGAACTTCCTCTGCTTCTTGAGGAATAACAGGAACTGCTGAGCCTAATGGATATTTAGGAACTAATCCTGCTTGTGTATAAACAGGAGAAACTTGTTCTACAGGAGCTGCCATTCCTAGAGGAACTCCGGCTTGGTCTATTTCTTCCATAGGAACTGCTGCTCCCATAGGAATTTGTGGTTGAAGCATAGGTATTGCCGCACCTGTCATTGCAGGATCCTGGATAGCTGTTTGAAGTATTTTTGTTGGGTCATGAACTTTACATCTTAAGATTTCAGTTCCTAAAGTGACTTGAGTTGGACAAGCAGGTGCTATAGGATAAGCTGCTCCTACTTGTGTTCCTGGCATAAGAGTAAGAGCTCCAGCTTGAGGAATTGCTGCTAGTCCTGCCATTCCTCCTGTTGCTGCTGAAAGTTGTTCCTGTTCTCCACCCATTTGAACATTCCTGAAATCTCCAGGAATTACTGTTCCCTGGCTTCCTAAGCTTGGAAATGCAAATGCCTGTCTTTTTATAACTTTAGCATCAGGAGCTAAATTTGGAATAATCCCTTTAATGCCCTCAGGACATTCTGCTACAGGAACAGGACATGCTGCTGCTGGAGCTGCCGGTGCAGCTTCTTCATAATAAGGAGCTGCGGGTGAAACTTTTTCCGGTTTAGCAACCGGAGCTGCAGGCATTAATGCGTCTGCGTTTGCCATTGAGCCTATTGTCATTGCTCCGATAGACAATGCGGCTGCTACTGATAATTTTTTGAAATTCATAAAAACCTCCTTAACATCTGATAAGATAAAAAGTATCTTTTTAATAAAAATACTGTGAGTTTGTTTGTATTGTTTTTTCTATAACTTCTCCTTTATTTGGGTAATTATTTATTTGTAATGATTTTGATTTTTAATCTCATGAAATTGGTTATTTAAATACTTATGTTAAATAATCATCTTTTTTAACTGAAAAAAAATTCCCCTCATGAATAGAATTATTAATCTTTAATCCTTACATATTCATTACCATATCTTCTTATTCTTAGAGATAGTTATGAGGATAATCTTTTATATTTAATTGGTAGTAGCCAACATTATTTTAGTAATCTGATTTGATAATAATTTGTATAAAAAGTTACAAATTATGCATTTTTTGATTACTGATATACAATTAAGGTCAAGGAAAACTATGTGATAAATATGAAAAATGACGAATTAAATAAAAAAGTAATAAATCTTTTTTCCGCTCATAAAAAAACAAAATCATGTCAAAATAATAATGTATGCAGTAGTCCTGAAGGTTATTTTTATATTTCAATTGAAACAGATGAAAATGGCAGATTTCTCGATGAAGAGACACTTTTAAAAAGAGCTTCCGATTTTTATTACATCGTAAAAGTTCTTGTTACAAAAAATTCCCGTACATGTATAAATAATTTTAAAATTCCGGCAGATAACCTGCTTGAATTTATAAAAATGTATAATGATGGAAAAGGGGAAGGTCAAATTATTGAAATTGATAAATTTTATCAGGATGATTGGGCTTAATGTTTCTAGAATTTATTAATGAAGGAATTACATAAGGATGGTGAAAAAATTTTCATCTATTAATTTATTTAAAAAACTTATGTTTTTAACTCTGGGAGTTATACTTGTAGCTATTGGACTTGAGCAGTTTTTAGTTCCTAATAATATAATAGATGGTGGAATAGTAGGAGTTTCTATTATTACCAGTTATTTAACTAAAATGCCATTAGGAGTTTTTATCTTTTTCTTTAATTTGCCTTTTTTGTATTTTGGTTATAAACATTTAGGTAAAAATTTTCTTTTTTCTTCTCTTTTCTCAATAGGACTTTTGTCTATAATGGTTACTATTTTCCATCATTTTTCCAGAGTTACTGATGACCTTCTTTTGTCATGTATATTTGGGGGCATGATAATAGGTATCGGACTTGGAATAATTTTTAGAAATAATGGATCTCTTGATGGAACTGAAATTGTGGCAATGGCATGGTCCAAAAGAATAAGTTTTTCTGTCGGTGAAATTATCATGTTTTTTAATATTTTTATATTAGGAAGCGCTGGTCTTGTTTTTGGTTGGGATAGGGCTATGTATTCTCTGATAGCTTATTTTGTTATTTATAAAACCATTGATATTGTATTAGAGGGTTTCGATGAGTCTAAATCCGTTATAATTGTATCTGATTATGCTGAAGAAATATCAGCA
>CAYZIV010000011.1:0-13188 GCA_964478475.1 uncultured Gammaproteobacteria bacterium
CAAGGAGAACAAAAATGAACGCAAATTATAAACCCGAACATGCAAAAACTATAATAAACTTTAAAAAAAGCATTGATTACCAGGAAAACTCAATATTAAACAAGGTTTTCGTGACAAAAGGACAAACTTCAGTTACGCTGTTTACCTTTGATGAAGGACAAAAAATTGATACCCATACTGCACCTGTATACACCCTGATTTAAATTCTGAAAAACTAAGCTTAGTAGATATTTCCAGAAATGATTATACCGTAAAAGAAGGTGAATCAATTCTTATGCCAATAGAAAAATCTTATTCACTCTTTGCAGTAAAAAATTCAAAATGCCTCTTTTTAAATTTTTATAAAAAATCTTTATTATTTTTTGCTATTTCTATAGTTTTAGCTATCTCTTTTTTAAGTTTTGGAAGCTTTTGAGCTTTTCCTGTTTTTTCATGCCACTGATTCAAGCGGTTTGCAAATTCTTCACCGGACATAAGTTTCCCGCCTTTACCACGGTTTGTTTTAAAGTCTTCCACGTATTCATCGATAAAATCTTTATGGAAATCAACTATTAATTTAGCGCATTTAAGCGCAGCATCTCTCATGATAAGAATATCCTTTGAAACCGGTTCTTCAACAGCTTTTCTAGCAAATTTATTATCTGCTACTTCTATTGATCCTGTATTAGGACCGAGTCCATATTTTGTGACAGCGTCTGTTATTAGACCAGTTGCTGATTTTAAATCCTGGCTTACCCCTGCAGTATTTGTTCCATTATGACGCATCTTTTCAATATTAATACTTGCCAAGGCACGAGCTGAATTTGAAATAACAGAATCAAAAGTTAACGTAGGATTATCACCTTGTTCTGTAAAAACAGCACCCAAGAATTTTCCTCTTGGCTCAAGTGTGATAAATGAATTTTTTCTTGGCAAAGCAGAAGGATCTTCTGTTATATCATAAAAAATTTGTCCAACCAGAGCATGAGCGCATTCATGCGCGACTGTGTCTTCTACAACCCAATTGGGTTGATCCATTTTTTTAACCGGACCGGCGAGTTCTTCCAGTCTTGCTTCAGCTATATCATCCCAGGTAATATGTTTAGGCTCATCTCTTTTAACTGTGTATTTTGCGGCTTTTATTAAAATATTTCGCAGTTGAGCACCTGACATTTCCTTTGTCATGATAGCCGCTTTTTCTAATATTTGGGCTTTTTCTTCTTCATTTTTAAATTTTTTATCTCTTGAATGAATTTCGAGAATTGCTTTTCTTGCAATTGGGTTATGAGAAGGATTTGGAACTTCCAAAACCTCGTCAAACCTTCCCGGTCTTTTAGCTGCTTCATCTATAGCATCAATATCATTAGTTGCAGCTAATACAACAACATTAACGCCTTTATCTTTAGATATACCGTCCATTTCGGAGATAAGTTTGTTGATTGTATCTCTTCCATCGTTAATACCGCCTCTTTTTTTTGCGATAGCATCAAATTCGTCAATAAATATAATTACACTGGGTGTTTTTTTAGGTTTTACTTGATATTCAGGTGGGCCATAAGAACTGTTAACGTTGTCCTTAGCTGCTTGTTTAGCGCTTTGTTTAGCGCTTTTAAATAATTTACCAACGTTATTAGCACCGCCGCCTGCTAAACCGGTTTCAAAATCGGCTGCGGAGACAGCAAGGAATGGAACACCTGCTTCTGAAGCCAGAGCTTTAGCCATAAGTGTTTTTCCTGTTCCGGGAGGGCCGTATAATAAAATTCCTTTGGGTGCCGGAATTCCTGCGTCCCTGTACTTTTTCGGATCTTTTATATTATCAACGAGATCCTGCGCTTTATCTATAATTTCGTCAATACCCCCTACATCCTTGAATGTAACGCCGGTATCTTTTACAACATCAAATGAAATATTAGATTCCCCGAATCCTTTAAAAGATAAAAATTTCGCTTTTAAATTATTACTTGATAAATTCTGTGAAGCCACATTATCAGATATAGCCTGCTGTTTGGGCGCCACTAGGCTTGATGTTTTTTTATAGTCATTCTTAAATTCAATTTTTGAATTTACGTTTAATACTTTCATTCTTGACCTTTCCCGAAATCTTTACTACTTAATTCTTTTTATGATAAAAAACAGTTGCCAAAAAAAATTGCCACTCTAATCAAAAGAATTTTAATTATTTAAAAATAAATTGGAAAACTTTTTGTATATAAGTCTATAATTTTTATTGGTAATTTTTTACAATTTTATTTATTTTTTATTTGTATTTAATTTAAATTTAATTGGCATTTTTTTTTAAAATTAGAATTTTGGAGGCTATATGACAAAAAAACTAATAATTTTTTACGGATTTTTAGCTATATTTATAATATTTTTAGGAATATCGGCAACAAAATCACCTGCAGAAAATCCGCAAAAAATTGGGGGAAATATAGAAAAAATTTTACCTGTAGAAGAATGTAAAGAAATTTTAATCAATCCACATGACGAGGTAAAACAGGGAGAAACAATTTTTATCACAATCGAATCTCCAAAAAAACTTGAATCTCCCGTTTTTTTCTTTCAAGGAAAGAAATATAAAATTTTTGAACGTGGAGACAATAAATATGAAGGATATTTAGGAATAAACGCTCTGGAAAAGCCTGGACAATATAAAATTTCAATGAGTGATGAAACCAAATATCTTAATGACAAAACATATATAAGTGTTATCAAAGAAGATTTTCCAAAACAAAATCTCAGGGTAACCAGCAGCATGGCAGGATTAACCTCAACACCACACGAACGGGCTCAAGTGGGAAGCGGGATCAGAATGTTCACACCTGTTAACCTGAGAAAATCAGAGCCGCCTTATGAAAATCCTACAGAAGGTTGTATAAACTCGCCCTTTGGCTTAAAAAGATACTATAATGGTGAATTTTCCGGGAATTATCACAAAGGAATAGACATAAAAGCTGATGCAGGCACACCGGTAAAAGCTATAACTGATGGAAAAGTCACTGTTGCAGAAAATTTTAGACTTCATGGAACAACAGTAATTATAGATCACGGTCAAGGGATTGTATCGCTTTACATTCATCTGTCAAAACTTGATGTAAAACCCGGAGAATATGTAGAAGCGGGGCAAAAAATCGGAGAAGTAGGCTCAACAGGTTTTGCAACGGGACCTCATTTACACTGGGGGTTATATGTACATGGTGTTACCGTAAATCCTATGAATGGCTGGATGAAGCCTCATGATGTATGCTTTATCCAATAAAAATCAACATACAAAAGAGCAGGGCGGCGTAGCCGCCCTGCTCTTTTGTGTTTTTAAATTATTTAACGGTGCTTAATGCACCCTTTTTTTCTCTCCACCAGGCTAAAAGAACACTAGCATTGAATATACTTGAATATGTGCCTATTGCAACACCCAATATCATTGCCAGCACAAAGTCTTTTGTAGTGACTCCGCCTAAAAAGTAAAGCGCAGATAAAGTCAGCAAAGTTGTTAAAGAGGTATTTATGCTTCTTGCAAGGGTTTGATTAACACTAATATTTACAATTTCATTAAATGTCTTGTTTTTAGCGTGAAATTTTGTATTTTCCCTAATTCTATCAAATGTGACAATAGTATCATTAATACTAAATCCAATTATTGCAAGGATTGCAGTAATAAATAAACTGTCAATTTCAGTTCCAAAAACCAATCCAAATAGAGCAAACGCACCGCACACTATGATTACGTTTTGAAATAAAGCAACCAGCGCAAACATGGCATAATCGAGATTAAATCTTATTGTCAAATATCCTACAATTCCAACAAATGCCAGAAATAGGGCGATCAACGCATTTTGAAAAAGTTCTGCTCCAAGAGTTGGCCCGATAGCGCTAACTTGCAGAGGAACAAACTCTCCGTAGTCTTCTTTTAAAACGTTGTTAACTTTTACAATTTCACTGTCTGCTGTTTCGCTGTCAAGAAAACGAGTTCTTATTGATACAACTGATTCTATATCTTTTTCTATTTCATTATTATTTTCTGAAACTGATTCTTGGTCATTTTCACCGTTGTCTTTCTGTTGTATTTGAATTACAGCATTTTCAATACCAACAGAACTGAGGTGTTCACGTATTTTTGCTACATCTGATGTTTTAATTTCTTCTTTAAAACCATATTGAATCATTGTGCCGCCGGTGAAATCAATTCCAAGCCTTAAAGGAGAATGGCTTTCATATACAACCGAAGAATATATCATTATTGCAATCGAAGGGATTACAAACAGCAATGACAAAGTAACCCACAGCCATCTATATTTAACAACATCAATCAGTTTTTTTATGTTTTCTGTGTCTTTATTTTTCTTTGACATATTATTTTTCCTCATTTGGATTAAGAACTTCTTTCTTTATTAATTCCCGGGCTTCGGTTGTGTATTCAGATAAATTTTCTTTCAGGTAAGTTTTTACAAATTCATATTGTTTGGCATTTTCTGCTAAATTTTCTGTTGCGAGTTGCCTTGAAATCTTATCAGCAGAACAGTATTCAGCTTCTTCATTTGCAGCGCAGTTAATAATTTTGTTCAGGTAAGCAGAATTTTGATAAGAAAAATATCTGCCCCAGTTAAAATCAAAATGACAAGCTGTCTGAATCATAAAATCTTCGTCTTCTAACGGCGCATGTCTCATATATCTGTCTTTTTGATGTTCGCTTTTTACAAATTTTTTAATATATTTTTCATATATTTCCCTGTTTTCTTCTGTGTTTAACGGCACAAGTAAAGCCTGAACGTGTTCTATGCTTTTTAATTCCAGATCCTCCAGCCAATAATCAATATTTTCAGGAGAATTTCTGTAAACTTCCGCTAAAAACCCTTGCAGGGAACAAAACATATTTGATTTTAAACACATTTTCGTCAATGTTTCCGTATAAAGTTTTACATCTTCCTTAGAGCGTTTCGTATTGTAAACAACAGAATTATCCAGCTCTATATCCTCGTTACACTCGACTTTTTGCGGAAGTTCCAATGCTGACTGTTCATCAGCTGGGATCTCCGAAACCTGCTGTTCTTTGTCTTTTGAAACAAAAAAGACTCCTATAACTAAAGCTAATAACATAACTACAGATATTATAATTCTTTTTGACTTCATACCACTATTCCTTTTATATTTTATTAGTCAATAACACCTAGTTTTGCTTTTCTTGGGTTAGTTTCATTTATTGTATGCGCTTTTCCTATTTCGTCTTCTCTAAGACCAAACCAGCCCGGATTTAAAGTTTCACTGGAGCTAAAGAAAAGATGCATAAAATTTTTTGTAACTGTTATTGCTGTAAACATACTCACAATAACACCCAAAGAAAGAGTGAGCGCAAATCCTTTCACAATGCTGGTTCCTAATAAATAAAGAATTGCGCATATTATTATTGTTGTCATATTACTATCAAAAATACTCGTGAAAGCCCTGTCAAAACCAGTATTGATAGCAGTGTACATGGTTCTTCCGCGTTTCAGCTCTTCTTTTGTCCTTTCGAAAATAAGGATATTCGCATCAACTGCCATTCCTATCCCGAGTATAAATCCTGCAACACCTGCAAGTGTCAGCGTTACCGGCACTGTTTTAAATATCGCAAACATAAGTATACCGTAAATTACAAGTGATATAGATGCAATAACCCCGGGTAACCTGTAATATCCAACCATAAATAACATTACAAGACCTAGTCCAATAAAACCTGCAATTTTGCTTTTTTCTATAGAATCAAGCCCTAAAGTTGGTCCCACAGAATTTTCTTCTATAATATGTGCCGGAACGGGCAAAGCACCTGCGTTTAGTAAATTAACCATGTCCCGCACTTCTTCCAGGCTGCCCACTCCTTCTATATAACCTGATCCTCCGGTTATAGGCTGTCTGACATTAGGACTGGTTATTAGTTCATCATCAAAAAATATTCCAAGCGGCTTGCCTTGAAGCTCTGTTGTCAACTCAGCAAACTTTTTCGCCCCTTTAGTATTTAATTCAAAATTTACAAGCCAATTTCCACCTGTTCCGCTTCCCACATAGGCTTTTTTTAAATCTCTGCCGGAAACTCCCGTGCTTACCCAGGTTATTTCATCTCTGAATCCTTTTACCTGCTTTTTAAACTCAAGATTTGCAGTTTTTCCAAGATATTCTCTTGCCTGCTGTGGATCGCTTATATTTGGGATTTCTACAAGAAGCCTTTTTTGCCCAATCCTTTGAACAACTGTTTCAGCTACTCCCATTGAATTTACCCTGTTTTCAATAGAAAAATGAAGGCTATCCATTACTTCATCCGTGATTTCCGGTATTTCTTCAGTAGCTTCAGCTTCAAGCATAATTCTCGATCCACCTATAAGGTCAAGACCAAGCTTTGTCGGCTTTGTTACGATTGCAAGAACACTTACAGTCAACAAACCAAGTATAACTAAAAATAAAACATTTTCTTTTTTCATATCGGACCTGTATCTCCCGCTTTTTTTGACAGAATTTTATTTACATTTTGAGTAAAAAACATACTCTATAAAATGATAACCCAAAAAAAAGATTTAAAAGTATAAAAAGGTTATTTATAAGAATAATTTTTTAAGTTCTAAATTTACTCCCGTTTCTTAACCATGCGGGCTAATTTTTATTTTTTTTAACTTATTTTTAATCCGCGTGGAACTTTATAAAAAACTTTTCGTCATTTTTATTGAATGCCGTATTTGCCGTAGTTTCTCCATTTTGGAGAAACTTTTTTTTACCTAAATTAACCGACAACAGCAATCAACAATCCTGCTGCTACAGCTGAGCCTATCACTCCTGCAACATTCGGCCCCATAGCATGCATTAATAGAAAATTATCAGGGTTGGCTTCATTCCCTACCTTATTCACAACCCTTGCCGCCATTGGAACCGCTGAAACTCCTGCCGCTCCAATTAACGGATTGATTTTTTCTTTTGAAAATACATTGACAATTTTTGCGATTATAACTCCGGAGGCTGTTGCAATTGAAAAAGCAACCAGACCTAGAGCTATGATACCAAGTGTTTCAAGCTGTAAAAATTCACCATGAGACAACTTGGATCCAACTGCCAGCCCTAAAAGTATCGTCACTATATTGATAAACTCGTTTTGAGCAGTTTTTGAAAGCCGCTCAACTACTCCGCTCTCACGCATCAGGTTTCCAAACATCAACGCACCAACAAGCGGTGTCGCTGTCGGCAATAAAATTAAACACAATAAAAAAACCGATATCGGAAAAATTATTTTTTCACGCTGAGAAACAGGCCTCAACTGCTTCATCTGTATTAAACGCTCTTTTTCTGAAGTCAAAAGCTTCATTATTGGGGGTTGAATTATAGGGACAAGTGCCATATAGGAATATGCAGCTATTGCAATCGCTCCCAATAACTCAGGAGCCAGTTTTGAAGTTAAAAATATAGCAGTCGGTCCATCTGCTCCACCTATAATTCCTATTGATGCAGCTTCCTTCAATCCAAATGCAAATCCTCCATATTCACCCAACGCTAAAGCTCCGAGTAATGTGGAAAATATCCCAAACTGAGCAGCTGCTCCTAATATCGCTGTCTTAGGATGAGCTATCAACGGACCAAAATCAGTTAAAGACCCGATTCCTATAAATATAAACAGCGGAAATAACCCGTTCGCAACTCCCATCCTGAATATAATATGCAAAAAACCCTCTTCCTGAACTATTTCCCCTGCAACATTAACAATCGCTTCTCCTGCAATGTTTGCACCGGGAACATTCGCCAATAATCCTCCAAACCCTATCGGTAAAAGCAAAAGAGGTTCGAATTTCTTTCTGATAGCCAACCATATAAGGGTTAAACAGACTACTATCATTATAAAACCCCTTATTTCTATCTGAGCTATGCCCGTAGATGCGGCAATTTCCTCAAAAATATTTTGAAAATCCATATCCGGCCGCCTTTCTTAATCAATCTTCGCTAAAGTCTGTCCTGCTTTTACCTGATCTCCTGCCGATACCAAAATCTCAGAAATAATACCGGTTTTTGATGCGTTGATTTTTGTTTCCATCTTCATAGCTTCAAGTATCAGAATAGTCTGCCCTTCTTCTATGTTGTCACCTACATTACATATTATTTTTAAAACACTGCCCGCAAGCGGCGCTTTTAATTTTGTGCCGTCTGAGGTCACCGCAGACGGTCTTATCGATGCCGTCTTCTTTGTCTTAAACTCCTTTGAAAGTCCTTCTTTAACCGAGACTTTATAGGTTTTACCGTTTATAACAGCTTTATCATCTTCCATCACAACATTGTAACTTTTATCATTTACTGTTACTGTGTAACCTTCCTCTATATCTTTCTGTTTTCTTTCAATTTTCCTTACGCCTATTTGTCCTTCACCTTTGAGAAATGCAATCCCTTTTTCCTTGCAGGATGCAGCTATAAATATGTTTTCGTCATTAACCGGTAAATTCGCGCTTAATAACATTTTTGTAGCCGCTTCAAGACCTTTGTCCGGGTTTTCATCGTCCATTTCCTGCGGACTCCTTGTGGTTGGTAAAAGCCCTAACTGCTTTGAAGCTATGCTTACAATTTCAGGATCAGGCGGAACAGGGGTTTTTCCAAAATAACCCAGCACCATTTTTCCGTAACCTTCGGCTATTTTTTGCCATGGTCCAAATAATACATTGTTAAATGCCTGCTGGAAATAAAATTGAGATACAGGAGTCACCGATGTGCCGAATCCGCCTCTTTTTACCGTTTCCCCCATTGCCTGTATGACTTCAAAATACTTGTCAAACATGTTGTTATCTCTCATCATTTGAGTATTGGCAGTTAAAGCGCCCCCCGGCATCGGGCAAAATGCTATTATAGGCTCTACCATTACTGCTTCCGGCGGTATAAAATAATCTTTCATACATTCTTTGAAAACTTCTTCTGCTTCCATTATCTTTTTAATATCGATGTTTTCCAGCTCATATTCAGTGTCTTTAAGCGCATGCCACATTGTAATTATATCCGGCTGAGAAGTTCCTCCTGATACCGGTCTCATTGCCAGTGAAATACTTGTACAACCTGCATCTATCGCTGCTTTATATGTTAAAATTGATGTTCCTGCTGTTTCATGCGTGTGAAAACTTATCTTTGTGCCTTCCGGAAGCATTTGTTTTGCCCGCTTTATAGTTTCATAAACCTTATGCGGATTCGCGGTGCCTGAGGCGTCTTTAAAACAAACAGAATTATAAGGAATGCCCGCATCCAGTATTTCTCTTAAATTATCCATATAAAAATCCGGTGTATGAGCCCCTTCACATCCAGGCGGAAGGTCCATCATTGTTATAGAAACTTCATGATTCAACCCTGCATCGACTATGCACTGACCGCTGTATATCAGATTATTTACGTCATTGAGCGCATCAAAATTCCGAATAGTCGTCATTCCATGCTTTTTAAACAGTTTTGCATGTAAATTAATAATGTCGCTGCTCTGTGAATCAAGAGCCACAACACTTATCCCTCTCGAGAGTGTTTGAAGATCCACATCAGGACCAACTGTTTCCCTGAATTTGTCCATCATGGCAAAGGCATCTTCATTGCAATAAAAATACAGACTTTGGAATCTTGCTCCTCCGCCTGCTTCAAAGTGTCTTATTCCTGCTTCTTTTGCCGCTTCCAGGGCAGGCAAAAAATCCTTTGTGAAAACCCTTGCTCCAAAGACAGACTGAAATCCGTCCCTGAATGATGTATCCATTACGTGTATTAATTTTTTACTCATTTTTTATCCTTTAACGTATGCTTTTATTGCTGTTAATACTGCTGCTATTTCCTGCATTTCATCTTGTTCTTCAGGTTCTTCCGGCATAAATTTGTTCACCGCTTTTAATATCAGGTAATTTACCTGCATCAATAAAATCAGAAGACATAAAAACAAAAAAACCGTCAACATCCCTATAATCATTATATAAATTCCGGTTATAAACATATAATGTCTCCCATTGTTATTATTTTTTCCTCGTTATTTTCATCAAGAATCACCAATGACCCGTCTTCTCGGATTTCTTTTGCAATTCCTTTTGTCAACATGCCCGGGGTGTTTATTGCTAATTTTCTATCTATTATATCAATTCTACTCATATAATCTTTTTTTATAAAGAGAAATCCTTTATTTATAAAATTTTCATAATTTTCAAAAAATTTATCCAGAAGTTTTTCTATAAAAGAATCCCTGTGAATAGGTCTTCCCAGCAATAAATTTAACGAAGTTGCAGACTGATCTATTTTTTCAATCATTTCTTCGGTGAAATTTAAATTTATCCCTATCCCCAAAACAATCCCGTTTAAATTATCACCCTGGACTGACATTTGACTCAATATTCCTGCGATTTTTTTCCCCTGAACGAGCACATCATTAGGCCATTTAATTTGCGGCTTTACTCCGTAATCTTCTAAAAGATCACACGCAACAACTGATAAATATTGGGTTAAACTCGATAGCGGCAAATCTTCTTTCACTTTTGTTGACGGTTTGAGCACTATTGACATATAAACATTGTTTTCTCCCTCAGAAAACCATTTCCTGTCATATCTTCCTTTTCCATTTATCTGTTTATCAGAAATAACAATATCCCTGTCGGATAAATCCCTCAAATACTCTAAGGCATAAGCATTTGTAGAGTTTATTTGCTTAAAACAGATTTTTTTATATGTTTTATTCATAATAATTTGAACTTCAAGAAATTTATCTCGCTAAAACAGCTTCTGTTAAAATAAAAACACTTCTACGCCGTCGCCTTCATAAAGCCCTGCGCATTCAGCGGGAATTTTTATAATTCCATGCGATTTAACAAGCGTGGACAAAAAAGAAGATTTTCCCGTATATGGATATGCTCTGATTTTTTCGTCTTCTTCAAATAATCTGACCCTTACATAATCTTCTTTTCCTTCCGGAGATGCAACATTTTTAGCCAGCACCGCACTCAATTTAATGGTGTCCTTTCTATCCTGCCAGAATGATCTTAATGTCCCTGAGAGCTTCTTCAAAACTGGCTTTCCAAACACATGAAAAGAAGTCATATTTGACACAGGGTGACCCGGAAGTCCTATTACAGGCTTATTATTTATAAACGCAAGTAAAACGTGACTCCCTGGACGCATCGGAACGCAATGAGCAATAATTTCGCAATTTTCAAAACTTTTTACCGCTCTTAGAGTATAGTCCTTATCTCCTGAAGAGCATCCGCCTGAGACTATAACTATATCAGAAGACTCAAGAGCTATAGATATAGCTTTTTTTACCTGATTAAGGTCATCTTTTACTATTGATTTGATTTTGCCGATACCTCCCAATTGGTCGATAAATCCCTTTAAAACATACCCGTTAGAAGAAATAATTTGATTAATGCCGGGCTCTGCATCTATCGGAACAATTTCATTTCCTGTAGGAATTATTGAAACTACAGGTTTTTTGAACACTTTTATTTGCCTGTACCCTATTCCTATTATCCCTCCTATATCCTGAGGTCGGATTTTTCTGTTTTTTCTTATAAAAACTTCTTCTGTCTTTAAATCCTGGCCTTTTTTAGAAATCCAACTCCCGGAAGTTATACTTTTGTTTACTTTCAAAAAATTACTCTCTACAGAAACATCTTCTAAAGGAATTACTGCGTCTGCTCCTTCCGGTAAACACGCTCCTTTTGAAACTTTAATCGCCTGCTTCTCTTTAACTTCGGATACATCATTGCTTTCAATATTTATATCTCCTGCAATTTCTAATTTGACAGGCTTATCAATTGTTGCATATACTACATCAGACGATTTCAAAGCATATCCATCTACTAATGTTTTATCAAAAGGCGGGTAATCAGCTTTTACAATAATGTCTTCGTATAAAATTCTCGATAGTGAATCCTCCACACTTATAACTTCAGATTCTAAATTTTCATCTGATATTTTTTCCAAATATTCATTAAGTGTAGAATCAACTGAACAATCTTCATTTCTTCTATCAGCTTTATCAATCATCTTTTACCCCTGCTTAATTCTCCTGTGTTAAAAATATATTTCATAACTATATTAACTACTATAATATCAATTTAAATAAAAAATATCCCCATTATAAAAACTGAATATGCCAATAAATAAAGGGCACCTTGAAATCTCGTGATTTTTTTGTCCAGTAAATTTAATATAAACACAAAGGTCGCAAACAACATCACAGGAAGTAAAACCTTAAAAACATTGTCCGGAATTATTAAATTTCCAAACAACGCCGCTACTCCCATTGTTCCGAAAATATTGAATATATTCGAACCAATAATATTGCCTATTAAAATACCTGTAAACTTCTTCTTTATTGCAGAAATACTGACTGCTAACTCCGGCAATGAAGTCCCAAAGGCTATCGCGCTTGCTGCTATAAATTCTTTGTCAATGTTCATTAAATCAGACAATTTTATCACTGACTTAATCGTGTAATCTGAGCCAAAATATATAAAAATACAACTCAATAGTAATATCCAGATTGCATTTTTACAAATTTCTCCGCAAACAACCTCTCTATCATCTTCGTTGTGATCTTCCACCGGGCTATCTTTGTATTTAACCTGATAAATAACAAAAGCAACTATAAATATAAGGAAAATAAGCCCTTCATACAGTGTAAAAACACCGTTTAAAATAGTGATGGTCAATAATATTGTTGATATTAACAGTATCATTATATCAACCTTCATTTGCTGCACATCCAGCTTAAGCCTGCCTGAAAATACAACTAAAAATCCCAGCACTAAAAATATATTTGCTATATTTGACCCGATTACATTACCGATAACTATCTCAGAAGAATTGTTTATAACCGCAAAAATAGATGAAACCGTCTCAGGAAGCGACGTCCCCATTGCAACTATTGTCAATCCGATTATAAAAGACGGGATTTTTACATAAATGCCGATCTTTTCCGCTGATTCAATAAAATAATCAGAAGCTTTCACCAAAACAGCTAAACTTACAACAAACACCGCTGTCCAGATTAATAATTCGGTGTTCATAAACCCCTTCAATCTTTCCACTTAGGTAACTTAAATTAAATTCAATTTTATAATATCACGAAACAACTTTGAAAAACCAATTATAATAAAGTTTTTTCATTATAATTGGCTCAAAAATTAATTTTTTAACGCGAGTTGCGAATTAGATAAAAAGCAATAATAGTCTGATGGAATTTCTCAAAATCTATATGGA
>CAYZIV010000012.1:0-7959 GCA_964478475.1 uncultured Gammaproteobacteria bacterium
CGGATCGTCTATTGCTATTAATATTTTTGTTTTAACCATTTTTTAACCCGAGTTATCTTTAAAGGATTATAAACCTGTATAAAATTATTTTTTACCTGCTTAAAGACAATATTTAAAAATTTTTGTAAAATTCCTGCTTAACAAATAGTTGATATAATATAATTTAAATAATTAAGTAACCTTGGAAAATAAAAGTGGTTATAATTTCAGATGGAGAAAAATTCAAGCCGGAGCAGTCAAGAGAAAATATTTCTCCTGAAAATAACGAATATGACAATAATTATGAAAATAATATCAGGCCTAAGTCCTTTAAAGATTATATAGGGCAATCTCAATTAAAAGAAACGTTAAAGATATCAATTCAAGCAGCGCAAAAAAGAGAAGAACCGCTAGATCATTTGTTATTTTACGGACCGCCGGGGTTGGGGAAAACGACATTATCCGCAGTAATAGCCAATGAGATGGGGTCAAAAATCAAAACAACATCAGCTCCGGCCCTCGAAAAACCAAGAGATATTCTGGGCATTTTGATGAATTTAAAAAACAATGACTTTCTTTTTATTGATGAAATTCACAGACTCAATAAGATAGCTGAAGAGATATTGTATTCTGGCATGGAAGATTTCTCCATTGACAGAAATATAGGAAAAGGTGAAAAGACAAAGATTTTAAAAATTCCTATTGCAAAATTTACCCTTATAGGCGCGACAACAAAAGCAGGATCTTTATCAGGGCCACTAAGAGACAGGTTTGGGATTATTCATAAGCTGGAATTTTACACAGATGAAGAGTTAAAGCAAATTGTTAAAAGAACAGCCACTATTTTACAGGCAGACATTGAAGAAGAAGGCGCGGAATTAATAGCTGCAAGATCGCGAGGAACTCCAAGAATTGCCAATAGGCTGCTTAAAAGAATAAGGGATTACGCTTTAGTTAAATCTGACGGCGTTATTTCAAAAAATACCGCTTTAAATGCAATGGAATTATTAAATATTGACGATTATGGCTTGGATGTTGCGGATAGAGATCTTTTAAAGTTACTCATAGAAAAACATAACGGTGGTCCGGTTGGTATAGAAACACTTGCAGCAGCGCTTGGTGAGGACATAAAAACCATAGAAGATGTTTATGAGCCTTATCTGCTTCAGGCAGGGTTTATATCAAGAACCCCTCGTGGAAGAAAAGCTACTCATGCGGCATATAATCATTTGGGATATAAACCTCCCTGCGTTCAACAGAATTTTTTATAGAATAGAGGATAATTAAAATGAATTTATCAAAATTTACCTGGTTAATATTGGTCTTTTTGGTGTTGATTTTTTCAAAGTCGCCGGTCATTGCTCAGGCTGCTGATAATTATATTGAGCCGGAAATGTTTTATGCAAGCGGAAAAGTTATAGAAATAGTGGAAGAGAAAAGAAATGAAGAGCTAAGCGTTTCATTCCAAGCAGATCAAATGTTTCAGATTGTGAAAGTGCTTGTATTAAATGGTAAATATAAGGGAAAAGTAGTTGAGGTTGAGAATTATATTACTTCAAACCCGGTTTATGACATAAAACTCAAGCCGGATCAAAGAGTTTTGCTAAATATTGAAGAAACTTCAGGAGAGCCCATTTTTTATGTGACCGATATTGAAAGATTCCCTGTTATATTAATAGTAGTAGGGGTGTTTTTAGCTCTTTTGCTTATAGTGGGAGGTAAAAAAGGAATTAATGCAATAGTTTCTCTTGGTATAACTTTTATTTTGATATTTTTTGTATTAATACCGGCTATCTTAAATAATTATCCGCCTATTCCATCTGCTGTCGTTGTTGCGCTTGTTTGTACATTATTAACTATGGGGATAATCGGCGGAATTAATATAAAAAGTCTGGCAGCAAGCATTGGGACTATTGCCAGCGTTGCATTAGCTGGAATTGTTTCGCTGTTAGTCATAAATTATGCTCCCTTAACAGGTTTTCATGACCAGGAATCCGCTATGTTATGGACATCAAGACCTGATTTGAATTATACGGGAATACTCGCTGCTGCTGTTATTATAGGATCGTTAGGAGCTGTAATGGATGTTGGGATGTCTATTGCAAGCAGTATTTATGAGTTTAAAAGTGTTAATAATAACCTGACTCGCTTAGAACTTATAAAATCCGGCATGAATGTAGGTAAGGATATTATGGGAACCATGGCTAATACATTAATATTGGCTTATATTGGAGGAGCTTTTTCACTTGTTCTCCTGGCGGCAAACGCTTCTTTCATAAAACTTGTTAATTTAAATTCAATAGCTACTGAAGTTACAGCGGCTGTGACCGGGAGTATCGGGATAATCTTGTGTGTTCCTATAACAGCAGCAGTATCAGGTTATCTTATGGATAAATTCTTCAATAAATCTTTCAAAATTAATTAATTTCAATCTCTAAATAATTGTAATCCTTATTATTGAATCAAAATTTCTTAAAATTATAAAAAAGATTGCTTCGAATTAAAGATTGTAGTTTATGCAAAAAAATCTCTTAACAATCTTTTAATAAATATTTTTTAAAATAGCAATTTAATTGCTAAAAATGACTTTATTAAATTAGGAAGATTTATATTTGCGTATTTTATAAGGTAGGAAGAAAATTTAATGATCCAGGATTTAAAGACTAATAATTATTATAATGTTCAATTTCAAGGGCAAGATGGTAAATTGTCTCCGGCGAAACAGTATTCAAGCCAAAATACTGTAGGAAAAATAGCAGGAGACTTATCCAGTCCGGAAGATGATCTTGTAAAAGAATTGCCAAAATCGCTTTTATATGGACTTATTCCTGTGAAACTTATGCATTGGATGAATGGGAAACTGGTTAAAAACAACAGCTCAGGGGTAACTCCGTTCAATAAAATGTTAACGAAGTTAGATTCTTTTTCTAATAAACATTTAAAAGGGTTGGAGTCTGTTAAAAATACTCTTAAAAAGCCAATAAATGCAGTTTCAGAAAATTCGCTGGTAAAAAAATATATAAAAGAAAATTCCGCAAAAGTAAAACCGGTCAGCAATTTTGCTAAAGGTATATCCAGAACACTGGGCGGAGAATTGACCGATAAATTGCTGGTAAAAGCAAAAAAACTTCCCGGTGCAGATACTGCGAAAGTGGAAAAAATATCAAACATGTTTAAACAAGGCACTATTTCGCAGGAGCAGGCCTATAAACAGGTATTAAACGCAACAAAAGGCGCTAAAACAAACCCTGCTTTTGATGTTTTAAAAAATAAAGGCGGCGCTGTGACAGGATTTGTGCAAACTAAAAGCGGTAAGTTAGTAAAACAAAGTGCAGGAAAATCATTACTCTCAAAAGCCGCAAAAGGTATGTATTCATTTTCCAATAAGCTTTTTAAGCCCGATCTTATAACAATGTATTTCCTTGGAAGTACAATTAAAAAAGCTGCTGAAGCTCCAAAAGGTGATAAAGGCGCTACTCTTGCAGAAGGAATGGCAGGAGAGGTGATTCCATACTGGATTTTATATAATGCGATGACAAGATCAGTATATCAGTCAGCCGGAATATTAAAAGGAATTCCGGGCAAACTGGGCGCTCCGCTTAGAGCAGTAGGTAATTTATTAGGCACTGGGCTGGATAAAGACGCTTCAATTCAAAAATTATTAAAAGGAAGAACTATTAAAGGCGGAGAAAAAATCCTTAAAAATGGTTCTAAGAGAATAATAAAAGATAGAAATGCCACAGGATTATACAAAAAACTTGCCCAAAGAATGGCAAACGGTTCTGGCGGCAAAAAGACAGCTAAGTTAATGGGAAGTTTACTTAAAAAATCTAAAGTTCCTTTCCATAAGATTGCCCGTTTGAAAATAGGGGGCACAGCTGGAGCTGTAATAAGAGCAGCAGCGGTATTATTTATTGTTATGCCTGTAGTCGGCGGAGCTCTTAAGAAAATTTCTCATAAAATTTTCGGGAAGCCGCAAAAAACTATAGATGAGGAAAAAGTTGCAAAACTCGAAAAAGAAGCGAAAGTTAATCCTCATTTAAATGTTCAAAACGTTGGACCTGCAGAAAATATGAAGTCTCCTTTTATAAAAAAGGAAAATGCAATAAACCAGGGGCAAAAAAGTAAATCTAATCAAAATAATTCCGGGCAGGAATCTGTAAAGAATTCAAATTCATCGCTTATAGAGGAATATATTCAAAAAATGAAAAATACAGATAATAATTCTTCAGAAAAGATTGCTAATAAAGATTATTTTTCTGCTCCGGAGCCTTTGTTCTCTAAGTCGAATCCATCAGGTGATTTGAAAATTGCTTTAGAAAAAACAGACAGAGTTATAAATAATACAGAAAAAACTCTTAAAAATATTTGAGAGATATAAGCTATGAGTATAATTCAGTATAAAAATCAATATTTAGACAAAAATAATGAGCTTTATAAATCTTTTATTGAAAAACAAGCTCAAAATAATGTTGCAGAGAACTCAAATCAGTCATCAGAAAAAAACAATAAATATCTTGATGAATATGTTGATACTCTTAAAACAGACACTAAAGGGTTCAAAATTGCCGGTGCTGCAGCGTTAGCGCTTGGAGGGGCCGGTGTTTTGCTGGGCAGAAATAAAAATTACAGCATAATTAAAGAGCAAATTTATAAAAACTTAGGTGATCTGACAGAAAGTTCAATAGCAAAAAATTCGGTTAAAGGGTTTGAAAAAGTAAAACTGAAGCTCTCTCAGATTGGGATGGGATTATATAATCAAAACGTATACTCTAATGTGCTTCAACTTAAATTTGTAAAACAGTTGAATAAACTGGGATCGTTTAAGCTGGGCGATAAAATTTTAAATATAAGCAGAATATCCTTAAAAGAAACAGCACGAACAGTAAAGGCAAATTATAAAAATTTGTCAAAATCTGCTCAAAATGTTAGAGAATCAACTCAAAAAGTATTAAAATCCACAAAAAATAACCTGTCTCCGGAAGAACAAATAAGATTGCAGGAATTGAATAAATTACTGACAGGTCAAAAAGGGGAAAAGGGATTTATAAAGCTGGTCACAGAAGTAGGAACAGGTTTTGACCGCAGAACTGTTTTTATACGTGATTTAATCAATAAAAATAATGTTGAACCACATTTAAAGAAATATTATGCAAAATCTTTTAATCCAAAGGAAATAACTAAATCATTTAAAAAGTTTTTCGGAAAAGATTTTATGAACAAAGAAATCCTGAGAGAAAATTGGGATGATACTATCAGAATTTTGCACCAAAATATAAAAAAAACCGGCGGTTAAAATAATAATATCGGGAAAAATGTAAGGGAGATTGAAAATCTTCTAAATAAAATGGATGCCGTTAAAAACCCTTCAAAAGAGTTTAAAAATATAAAAAACAATACGAGCAGCTTAATTACCAAATATAAAGAGTCTGCCGGCTTTGAAGTTAATAAATATGCGGGTAGGGAACTTGATCTTGCTGCAGGCGGCGGGTTAAGTGAAATGTTTATTCCTGCTGTCACAGGCGGAATTTTGACTCACAGCATGATAAAAGATTCTAAAAAAGGCGAGAGAACAGAAAAATTTCTGGAAAAAGGTGGAGTTGCTTTTGTAGGAAGTCTTCTTATATGGGGAATAACTTCCGTAAAATACGGCAATAATGGCGTGCCTGCTATTGTCTTGAGTTTGGCAACAGGTATCGGGCTTGATAAAGCCGTAAAAAAGATTTTCGGTAAATCCGACAAATCCAACAAATTTAATGACAAACCAGTTGAAGAGAATTTAAACAAGCAAAATTGATAAGATTTAAAAATTAAATCTTATTGTTAATGAGCCGAAAATTTATATCCGGTCGAGTATTATTTTTATTCCGGTCTTTAAATTCATTAAACCGGTTATATTATTTAGTTTTGGCTATATCAATTAATTACGGTTATTATTTTCTAGCCGTATTTAAATCCTTTTTTCGCTCCGTCGTCAACCATTTTTTGAACAGAATCATATTCTGCAGAAACTATCTTATATTGAGTTTCAGCTTGTTTCATATCATTTTCAAGCTTTTTGTCAATTGCGTGAAGTTGTTCTGCAATGTAATCTTTTTGAAGCTCCGGCATTGAAGCATAGAGAGCTAATTGTGATCTTTTTTGGGATATCATTTGCATGTTGAATTCAAGATCACTTTTACGCTGTGTAATCATGCACAGTCTTGATTGGGATGCGGCTAAACTCATTGTGACTCCTCCTTGTTATTATCCTCTTTTTTATTTATCTAAGTGTTATTTTTCTATTATTTTCAGTATTTGCTATAATGTAGTAAAGTGTTTAAAATATTAAGTATAAACTTGATTTCTAAAATTAACTGTTAGGTAAGGGTTAGGAGATTTGAATGAAAAACGTTAAGAAAATTGCGATACTTTGTTTATTGATAAGTTTATTTGGTTTTAATCCAGTTTTTAGTAAAGACCTTAATTCCGATGGTATTTCTCAGGAAGGTTCCTCTAATGTAATGCACGCTGATATTAAGTCTGAGAGAGTTCCGGCAGGCACTGTTCTTAACGTGAGAATGGAAACTCCTATTAATTCTCACAATTATTTTGAAGGTGATACCTTTCGGGCTAATCTTTTAGATGACGTTCGCATAGGTAATTTGGTTGTTTTGCCGGCAGGAACTATGTTAAGAGGTAGTGTTGATTATTTGCTACCTGCCAGAAGCTTTACCAGGGGCGGTGAATTAAGTTTAAAATTTGATCACGCTGTTACTCCTTTTGGTAAACAAATACCTATTTCAGCAAATGTAACCAGAGCAAAAAATCTTGATCCTGAAGGTGTTTTTGCAGCTGGCGGCGGTTATTTTGAAGCTCTCGAAAAAAGTTTTGACACGAGCGCTAATATTTTAACCACTACTACTGAATTTTGCGTTAATAAAGGCTTGTCATTCTGGAAAGGTATTCCTGTGATGGTAACTGCTCCTGCTGGAGCTGCATTCGGAACCGTAGCAGGCGCCGGTTATTTTTCCGGAAAATCAATTTACCACATGTTTAATAAAGGTGAAAACGTTAAGGTAAATCCCGGTGATATTCTCGAAATTACTTTAACTGAACATTTGGATGTTCCTGTAAACTAATTCCATTTTTCAAATTTGGGCATCAACTCCTTTTTAATCTCCTCCGAGTGGTTTTTGTCTGAATGTTAATATCTTTCTTAAGATTATATTAACAAATTTCTCCTCTATATAATTAAAAACACTTACATTTTTATGAATTCAAGAACACTAGAAATCTTAACAATTTTTAATGTTTAATAAAATTTTTTAAAAAAACCGCTTAACACAGCTATAAGAGTGGAAAGCGGTTTTTTATAAAAAATTTAGCGGCTCAAGAGATTGAAGTCAGTTATTGAGTTCTTTTTTCTACTTCTTGAGTCAATTGTTTTAAAATAGAATCCCGGACCTTGTTGTCGCCCAGATGTCCTGTTACTAAATCTTCAGTCAATTCCACGAGAAATGAATTTGACATGTCATTTAAGGTTATGTGATTTGGGTTTTGCTTTCTTGCTGCTTCCAGATTGTTTAAAACTTCTAATTTTTGTTTGTCATCAAATTTATTTATAAAATTAAGTCTTGCAGTGTTTACGTATCCTTGCGAATCCAGCGGGCGTTCATCTTCAGGACCGTTTCCTATTTCTCGAATTCCTTTGATTAATTCATTTTTTCTTTCTTCAGGGGATTTTGTAGGACCAAATATTCCGGCAAATGCTGGAGAGGTGTTTTTAAAATTCGTTGAGGTTCTGTTGCTTGATTCTGTGTTTGTTTTTTTGATTTGGTTATTTTTTTGTTGATACGATGGGGAAATGATTCTTGAATTTACTGATATATTCATAGATATTTGTCCTCTATTTTTTATTTGTAATTTGTTCTAATTGTTTAAAATTCAAACAAAAAAAAATGTACCCTCTATTTATATGTTTATTTACAAAATTTAATT
>CAYZIV010000012.1:8059-12784 GCA_964478475.1 uncultured Gammaproteobacteria bacterium
TTCAAACAAAAAAAAATGTACCCTCTATTTATATGTTTATTTACAAAATTTAATTTATTTTTAAAAAGACAGAAATATGGGGTTTTTTCCTAAAATTCTTTTGCTATTTCCGTTTGCATGGTAATTTATTAAATATATTAAAATTTCAGGAGCTGAAAATTGGGAGCAGTTAATTTAGTTAGAATAAAAGATTTTTCCATAGGAAACAGTGATTTAGTATTAATGGCAGGTCCGTGTGTTATTGAAAATAACGGTGAAGCTGCTTTTGAAACAGTTGAAAAATTAAAAAAAATCACATCTGAATTGAAAATCCCTTACGTATTCAAGGCATCATATGATAAAGCAAACAGGACTTCTTTGGATTCATACAGAGGTCCCGGCATAGATAAAGGGTTAGAAATTCTGGCAAAAATCAAAAGTGAATTCGATGTGCCTGTAGTGACTGATATTCATACTCCGCAAGAAGCTGTAAAAGCCGCAGAAGTGGCAGATGTATTGCAAATACCGGCATTTCTTTGCAGGCAAACAGATCTGCTTATAGCAGCCGCAAAAACAGGCAGAATTGTTAATATAAAAAAGGGACAATTCCTGGCTCCCGCTCAAATAGAGCAAGCCGCTTCCAAAGTAAAACAAAGCGGCAATGATAAAATTTTAATTACTGAAAGAGGAACCAGCTTTGGTTACGGGAATCTTGTCTCTGATATGAGGTCCATTCCGATTATTCAAGGATTGGGCTATCCTGTTATGTTTGATGCAACTCACAGCGTCCAGTTGCCCGGAGGCGCGGGAAAAGTTTCCTCCGGACAAAAAGAATTTGTTTCTACACTTGCCAGAGCAGCCGTAGCTTCCGGGGCTGATGCATTGTTTATGGAAGTTCACCCTGATCCTGATAATGCTTTAAGTGACGGCGCTAATATGCTCGCAGTTGATAATGTGTATCATTTGTTGAAAATTTGCAAAGATATTTTTTCGCTTACCAGGGCTGAATATTTCGTACAAAAATGAAAACTGTCTATAAATCAAAATGGATTTTGCCAAAAGATAAGGAAGTTATCGAAAACGGTGCTTTGTTAGTTGATAATGGCAAAATTTTATCGGTGTTGAAAGAACAGGACCTGGAAAATATTAATCTGAGCGAATATAAGCTGGTTGACTTTGAGAATGCGTTGATAACGCCCGGGTTTATTAATTTACATACTCATTTGCAATATACTCAGATAGGCAAAAAAAAATCCAAAAAACTGCAAAATAGAATAACAAGGCTGTACTTGATTTTAAGGAAATATTTAATTTGCGGCGGGCAGCAAAAATCATTTGTATCCTGGATTATAGATTTATTAATCGAGTATGTTAGTTGGGATAAAAAAGAAAAACAGGATTCTTTCAAAGACGGATTGAATAAAATATTGTTATCAGGAACCACGAGCGTTGCCCAGTTGTCCACTGAAGAAATGTATTTTGAAATTTTAAACGCCAGTCCTGTTAAATCATACATTTTCTTTGAAATTTATGGCGATTCACCGGAGAGTTCAGAAGAAAATTTTGAAAAATTTCGTGAAATGTATTTGAGATTAAGTGAAAAATCCTCAACCAATGTTTTCCTGGGAGTTTCTCCTCATTCCGTGTATAACGTGCATAAAACCTTATGGGAAAAAATCTCAGAGTTCTCTATTCATAATAACGTCTTAATTCATACGCATTTCGCAGAATCTACCGAAGAGATCAACTGGATAAAAACAGGCGTTTCTGAAATCAGCAAACTTCACAAATTCGTTGGCTTTAAGTCTTTTGTCCCTGAGCAAAATCAGCGTGATCCTGTTTTGTATCTGAAAAATTTGATGCTCCCTTATGAAAACTTGATCTTGGCTCATAATAATCAGTTAAATGATCATGAATTAACGGAATTAGCTGAATTGCAGGTTAATATCGCTCATTGTCCAAGAAGCAACTTGATTCTCCATAATAAGACGGTTGATGCTTCTCAGCTGATAAGACTGTTTCCCTCAAGAGCGGGACTTGGAACTGATAGCCTATACAGCAACCATGACCTTAATATTTTAAATGAAGCTAAATTTGTTTTTGATTCAGGTGTGGATATATTTGCAGTTTTAGAGATGCTAACTATAAATCCCGCGAAAATACTTCGGATTGATCATTTAACAGGCAGTCTTGAGCAGGGTAAAGATGCTGATTTTCTTGTGTTTAATCTTTGTGAAAATGAATCTTATACTGATTTTATAAACAAAGTTACCCCTGACCACAGTTATATATCAGGTGTTCAGGTCGTTAAAAACAAACAGCTTATTTAACTGATATATTTGATGCAATCAGCTCTTTTACATAGTTAGGAATCGCAAAAACAGCATTATATAATTCTTTGTTATAAAATTTTGAAGTTTTTTCCAGCTCAGCAGCTGTCCGCTCGTTTTTAATAGTAGGTTTAACATCATTAGAGCAGAATGTCCAGCTCCAATATCCGCCAGGATATGTAGGCACAGGAGCAAAATAAGGTTTTACAACAGGAAAAACTTTATTTAATAACGAGTTTATAAGTTTGAATTCTTTTTGACAGGCAATGGGAGATTCGGTTTGAGCTGACATAACACCACCAGGGCGAAGTGAATTTTTAACATTCGTATAAAAATCTTCGGTAAATAATCCTACTCCCGGACCGAGCGGATCTGTTGAATCAATTAAAACAGCGTCAAAACAGTTTTTGTGGTTTTCTATATATTTAACAGCATCTTCGATAACTATCTGAACTTTCGGATTATCAAAACAACAAGCTATTGAAGGCAGATATTCTCTGCTTACATCAATTACAGCTTTATCAATCTCACATAAAACAATTTCTTTAACGCAAGGGTGTTTAAGAACTTCTCTAATAGTTCCGCCGTCCCCGCCGCCTATAACTAATACCTTCTCGGGATTCCCATGCGCTAAAAGCGGAATATGCGAGATCATTTCGTGATAGAAAAATTCATCTTTTTCTGTTGTCATTACTAGATCATCTAACAGGAGAATTCTTCCATATGAGTCTGTGTCAATTATATCAATTTTTTGATACTCAGATTGCCCACTGTATAAAACATTTTTTACTTTTACAGTAAAACCAACTTTGTTTTCGTGTTTTTCGGTGAACCAAATATCAGGACCCAACTCATAAAACCTCTAGTCTACATGTGTTTTTATTTGAAACGGTGATACTAAAACTTCTTCTTTTTTACAATCAAATAATCCCCGTTGAAGTTCAGTATAAATTGCTGACCCTGCGCTAAATTTTTCTTTTAAGTACTCATAAGCAATCATTGGGTCGCATGAATCTCCACAGGTAAATAAATCAACAGCTGCATAGCCATATTCCGGCCATGTATGTATTGCTAAATGTGATTCTGAAATTATTACAACTCCACTAACTCCATATGGGTTAAACATATGAAAATTTTGTTGGATTACTGTTGCTCCACATTTAACTGCCGCATTTACCATTTCTTTTTCTATTAATTCTGTGTTATTCAGGACGTTAGAATTACAATTGTAAAACTCTGCAAGTATGTGACGTCCTAAGTTACTTATTGAACTGGTTTTTGGTTTTTGCTGTGTTTCTACTTTCAATTCTTTTTTCTCTCTCTATAACTACCACATACCCACTATTTTCATAGATTAAAAAATTAACATAGAATAATTAGATAATCAAGAAAGATTTATTTTCTTGTTTTAAATTTGAATTTAATTAGTAAGACTACAGCAAAAATATTTGTTTTTTAGATATCTTTGACACTGCATTAAGCGATCATAACCTAACATTGTGCCTAAAATAAAATCCTGTTCAGGCGATAATTCGCAAAGATTGATTTTATTAAAAGAATTAATTATATCGATACATTCCTGATTTCCGAAATATATGTTTATTTTTCTTTCGGTAATCTCATGAATTGTGTAAGAAACTTTTTCTTTTTTTAAACGCTCTTCGATTTTTTGCCGATTATCACTGTTAACAGTGGATAAGCATAAATTTCTTAAGCCTTTTTGAAATTCATATAAATTATGATAAAAAACTTCCATAACTTTCCCCGGACTATAAAGTCATTTTTTACTAAGTTGCATCTAATAATATTGTAACATTTTGTAAACGTTTAATTTAAAATCAATTTATCTGCCAAAATTTAAAAGCAGCTTGCTTATTGAGATAATTGCTCAGAGTAAGTTTAAAAAGGTTTTATTAATTTTTTATAATCAGGCGGTTTTATTTTTATGTAAAAAATCGCATAGTACGGAAAATTTTAAATGAAACCTCAACTCCAAACACCGGGTGTAAATAGACTGGAAGTTTCTACTTCAATTGCAAGGTTGCATAGTAATTTCCTTAAAACCTCCGGCAATAAAGGTGAATCATCATTAAATTCTGTTGTATGTCTGCCTAAAAAATCAACAGCAGACAAATTTTGTGATTTCGGATATTTTACCGGACTAACTTCTACTGCCCTTCAATTAATTTCAGGTACGGCTTTCATCGGAATGTCTGTTATGAAAAATAAAAAGAATTTAGCAAATCCTCAGGCAGCAAAGAAAACAATTGGAACCCTCAGTAAAGTTGCAGCATCAACTCTGGGTGCAAGCTTTTTTATAGGAACTCCGTCTCTTCTAGGTGCGGGTGTTAATTCAAAACAACCGGGGATCGCTTTAAATGCAATTTTAACCGGTGTTGTCGGATTGCTTGCTATG
>CAYZIV010000013.1:0-11820 GCA_964478475.1 uncultured Gammaproteobacteria bacterium
AGATTGCCACGGGTGGCTCAAATAGACAAAACCGCCCTTGCAATGACAGCGCGGCGTTACTTTATAAAGTAACTACAATTAGGAAACCAAAATGACAGAACACACCATTAAAAATAATATAGAAACAATACGTGATCGGGCGCTGGAAGTCATAGATAATGCAGAAACCTATAAGTACAAGGGAACTGTGTCAAAGCTTCTTGGTTTAACCGTTGAGGCAAAACTTCCCGGGCTTAAAATAGGAGATTTATGTTATATAGAAACTGTCGGAGGTGAACAAAAACCTGCAGAAGTTGTCGCTTTCAAAGGAGAAATGGCTCAAATGCTTCTTTTGTACGATGGAACAGGAATTGCTCAAGGAAGCCTGGTTACATCAACAGGAACGCCAATAAGTTTTCCAATGGGAGATTTTTTATTGGGCAGATTAGTGAATCCCTTGGGAGTTCCCCTTGACGGACAACCTATGGACACTTCAAACGCCAGATATGTTTCTGTAGACAGAGATCCGCCGGATGCCTTTACCAGACCAATTATAAAAGATAAATTTCAAACAGGCATAAGAGCTATAGATTCTCTTTTAACCCTGGGATCTGGACAAAGAATCGGGTTATTTTCAGGCAGCGGTGTAGGTAAAAGTACTCTGCTTGGCATGATGGCAAGAAATTCAGAAGCTGATGTTAACGTTATGGCATTGATTGGCGAACGAGGCAGAGAAGTTAAAGAATTTATAGAAAACAGCCTCGGACCTGAAGGCATGAAAAAATCTGTATTAGTTTGCTCAACAGGGGACCAACCTCCTTTAATAAGAATGAGAGCTCTTCAATCGGCTACAGCTGTTTGTGAATACTTCAGGGATCAGGGAAAAAAAGTTCTTCTTATGACCGATACGGTCACAAGATGCGCTATGGCAGGAAGAGAAGTAGGTCTTTCACTGGGAGAACCTCCGACAATGAAGGGATATCCGCCATCAATCTTTTCCTGGTTACAAAGAGCTCTTGAGCGGACAGGCACAAGCCCCAGCGGTTCAATCACCGCTCTATATACAGTGCTTATGGAAGGTGATGACATTAATGATCCTGTAGTAGACACTGTTAGAGGAATTGTTGATGGTCACGTCTTTTTATCACGAAAAGTTGCGGAAATGAATCATTACCCTGCCATTGATGTTTTAGGCAGTATCAGTAGGTTATTCCCTGAAATAACCGATCCTGAACATCAGGAAGCTGTGGCAAAAATGCGTAAAATCCTTTCTGTATACAGAGAAAACAAAGATCTCATTGACGTAGGAATGTATCAGGCAGGAAATAACCCGATATTAGATACAGCAATTGAGATGATGCCTGATATTGATAAGTTTTTACAACAACGAATCAGTGAATCCGTTGATATGGAAAGCACCCTAGATATTCTTAAACAAATGATGCGAGAAGTTGAAGTATAAAAAAAAACTTTATTCTTCTGATTTTTTAGTTTTGTTAGTTTTCTTTGTTTCTTTTTTAGAAACTTCTTCTGAGGCTTGATTTTTAAACTCAGCGGGCACATCTTCCCGATCGGTGTTCCATCTGGGCAAATCCATCTGTTTTCTAATTATTCCTATGCCCACATGAACTCTCCATTCATCAATTTTCAACTGTTTTGCAATTATTTTATGGCATCCGATTGGAGGAAGCGGGAGCAAAGGCTCATAAAGCATTTTAATAGCCATAAGCTGCTCTGTAGATACCGCAAGCTTTCTCTTAGGATAAGGAAGTTTAGGCAAATTAAGTTTTATTCTTACCAGGTTTATCCCAAAAAAGACTTTGTTAGACTCAAGTCCCATCTTTTCTCCGATAACTTCATGGCAATCCGGATTTGGCAGAGGGAGCATTTCACTGTAAAGTTTTTCTATTTCATCAACTTGTTCTCTGCTTATAAGAAGTTTTTTATTAGCAGCAGCCGGTCTTCTTGGACCACTTTGTCTAAAACCGCCTTGATTTGACTGAGGTCTTCTAAAGCCTCCGGGCCTGGGGCCGTCTTGTCTATAACCGCCACCTTGGTTTGACTGAGGTCTTCTGAAGCCTCCGGGCCTCGGACCATCCTGCCTATAGCCGCCTTGGTTTTGAGATGAATATGGTCTTTGGCCGTCTTGACGATATCCGCTTTGTCTTGGACCGTCCTGTCTATAACCGCCACCTTGATTTGACTGAGGTCTTCTGAAATTTCCTTCTCTTTGTTGTCCGGAATAATTGGAATCTCGCGATTCTCGCGCTGTATAATAACCTGATGACTGTTTGTTATCAGGTTTTCCACCGGTAAATTCTTTATTTTCAGGTTCAGAACCTTTTTTTAAAGTTTCACTATATGACTGCAAAGAAATATCTTTTCTGTCCGGATATAAACAACCCGGGCATATAACTCTTTTTGGATTTTTGGTTTCAAATTCTGCGCCGCATTTTATACACTTATTTTTATACATCCCTTAATTTAGCCCCTTTAGCTTATTTTCACAAGGTTAATATTTTTTCTTCCACCAATCTTTACCTTGTTTTTAAACACTTACTTTATTTATCTAAAAGCATTTTTAATTTAAATCTTTTTTAACATCCTCCCAAATATATTTTAACATCTCCCTTTTTATTTCTTCTCTATTTTAACATTATCCCGATTAAACAACATTTTTTTGAAAAGGATTTTCTTAAATTTCTTCTCTTTTGATTTATACATTTTTAATTTAATATATCATAAATAATTTTTTAAGACCAATAATTATATTTAATTACCTGATTAATCTGAATTACGAATTAAGTTTGAAGTTGATTAACTCGAGTCGCGAATTAAATGAAAAGCAATGATAAGCTAATGAAATTAATTCACGACTCAGATTGATTAACAACATTAATATGCATCCTAAAAAATAAAGGGCAAAACTCTGGCCAGGATCCCGCCTGTAATTCCGGCTATTATGAAAGACCCGAACCAAATAGCCAAAGCTTCCCAAGAGCCTCTTTCTTTAAAAAGTATAATAACAGAAGCAATACACGGCACAAATAAACTAATTACTATCAAACTGACTAATATTTGCACATCTGACAGTATAGCAACATTATCTTCCAAGCCGGACATTTTAACGAGTCCCGCAGCACCGAAATCTCTCCGTATAAGTCCCATTATAAATACATTAGCGACTTCCTGAGGCAATAAAAGCAATCCGGAAACAACAGGTTCCACAAATTTTTGAATAGCCTGAAGGCCTCCTGTCAATTGAAGAGTTGAAATTAATACAGAACCCAGAGCAAAAAACGGGGTAGTTTCTTTAAGAAAATGCCATGTCCTGTGAAAAGTTTTACTGAATATATTTTTAATTAAAGGAAATCTTATTGGAGGCAAATCTATAAGCAAATCAAGAGATTTTCCCGGTAAGACCTTGTTTAAAACAGTGCCAATAAGAGTTAATACAATAAAAAGAGTTGTTATATAAATCAACCAAGGTTTAAAACCTCCTATGGCAGCTAAAAGACCGAGTATAATACCCAACTGAGCAGAACAAGGTATGGTTAACCCTAATATTGCAGTAGTTATAGTCCGTTCTTTTTTTGAACCCAGAATTCTGGTTGTCAAAAATGCCATTGTCGTGCAGCCCACTCCAAGGATAATCGGAATAACTGCTCTTCCATTCAGTCCGAGTTTTGATAGAAAACGATCGGTTAAAACAGCCAATCTTGGCAAATAGCCTGAATCTTCAAGAACTGACATAAACATATAAAAACCTATTACCAAAGGAAGCAAAACGCCAAGTATATACTGAACCGTCATTGTAAACAGTCCGAATTCTCCCGCTAAAATATAATTTAATTGAGTATTTTTTACCGTTCCATCAATTATATCTTCAATCCAAGGTATAAGATATTCTAAAATAATCTTTGATTCAAGAAAATCAACAACTTCTCCAGCTATAAACACTCCTACTACTTGAAAAAGCAGATACAACATTCCAAAAGCTGCAATTGATCCTACAATTGGGCTTAAAAGAAGATTTCCTATAACATCCGAAAAACTTTCTTTTTTTTCAGTAAGAACCGTAATTTGATTAATAGTTTCAGTTATAAATTTTCTTCTCTCAGCATAAATTATGTCTTTTTGCTCAAAATTTGTAGAGTTTTGCGACTCAATTTCAAGAATTTTTGAGAACTTGTCACATCTGGAAACGTCTTGATCCTTAAAAAGCTCTCTTACATAAGGGATTTTATTGTTAGAAATATAAAAATCTTTGTTTTTAATTGTATTAATAATATCCGAAATGCCGTTATTATGTATTGCAACAGTTGGAATAACTTTTACCCCTAAAAGAGATTGGAGTTTTTCACAATCAATTTCAATTCCTTTTTTTCTCGCTTCATCCATTTGATTAACCACAAGAACAATGGGAAAATCCATATCTATAAGCTGTTGAGTAAGAAACAAGTCTCTTTCAAGACTCATAGCACTAACTATATTTATCACAACATCGGAATTTTGAACTATATTCTGGGTAACAATCTCATCATCTGTATAATTTCCAAGGCTATAAGCCCCTGGAGTATCAATTATTTCCCCAAACTCAGTAAAAGCTTTTGATACATCAACAGTTGTTCCCGGATAGTTGCTAACCTCAACATAAAATCCTGACAACGCATTAAAAATTACTGATTTACCTACATTTGGATTACCGACAAGCGCTATTTTAACTTGATCAGTAAAGTCTTCTTTATTTACTCCTCTTTTTTGCCAGCAATTGCTGCAATCACATCCCAGAAAGTTCATATATTTCTCCTTAAAATACTCTCTTATTGAAAATTATTCTCAATAAGAGAGTATTAAATAAACTTGTTTTTGTCAATAAAATTTTTCAATTTATTATTAAATTACACTTATTAAATAACTCTGTCATAAATTAGATAAAACCAATAATAGCCTGATAAAATTTCATATAAATTCAAGTTAACTATTTATACTTAATTTTATATCCAAGAATTATAAATGCCTGAACAAAAATCAATGCATTAAAAACTATCATAGGCAGTGATCCCAAAACAACTCCATATATTAACCAGCACATAACACCTGTACAAAAAATTAAAAACATCCCAAGTGATATATCTTTAGTTGATTTTGTTTTTGCTACCTGAAGAAGCTGAGGGAAAAAAGCTATTGTTGTTAATATCCCTGCTGCATATCCAAAAAATTCCGGGTGCATATATTTTCCTCTTTTAATATTGAAAGTGAAAAATCTCTATAATAGAGATTTTTCACTTTCTGTAACTCTATTTTAAAATTAGCAACTGCATGTTAGCTGTGAATTTTTGATTTCTTTTGTCAATGCAGGAACAACTTCAAAAATATCTCCCACTATACCATATGTAGCATATTGAAAAATAGGAGCTTCAGGATCTTTATTAATAGCGATAATGATATCGCTTCCGTTCATACCCGCAAGGTGCTGAATAGCGCCTGAAATTCCGCATGCAATATAAATTTTCGGACAAACTGTTTTACCTGTTTGACCAACCTGGTCGCAATGTTCTCTCCAACCGGCATCAACACACGCACGGCTTGCTGCCACTGCTCCGCCTAATGTTTCTGCGAGTTCTTCGAGAACCTTAAATCCTTCGGCATTTTTTATTCCACGACCGCCTGCAACTATAATATCAGCGTCTTCGATCTTACAAGCGCCTTTAGAAGTGTTTATGCACTCTAAAATTTTCACTTTAATATCTGAAGGATTAAGATCGATATGAAGCATTTCAACTTCTGCATTGTTTGAACAGTCAGGCTCCGGTTTTGGAAGTACTTTTGGTCTTACTGAAGCCATTTGAGGTCTTTGAGTTTTACATATAATTGTTGCCATAAGATTTCCGCCAAAAGTCGGTCTTGTGGCTGCGAGCAAACCTTGTTCATTAATATCTAATTCCGTGCAATCAGCAGTTAATCCTGTATTAACTCTTGCGGATACGCGAGGAGCAAGATCTCTACCTTTTGTTGTAGCACCAATAAGGACTATTGAAGGATTTTTTTGTGTTACTGCTTCACAAACAGCTTTAGCGTACAACTCTGTAGAATAATTTTCAAGATTTTCGTTTTGCACAAGATAAACTTTATTTGCTCCAGCTTCAGAAACCTGTTTAACAAGATTTTCTACATTATTATTACCGGCAAGCAGAAGAACTCCAACTTCTTCACCGCCCAATTTTTCGGAAAGTCCTTTTGCTGCTCCAATAAGTTCTAAAGAAACTCCTGCTATATTATTTTCAGGCGTTCTTTCGGCTATTACCCATATACCTTTATGTTCACTCATTTATATTCTCCTATTTATGCAAGTACTTTATCATTTTTTAGTTTTTCAACAAGAACCCTGGCGGCTTCCTGTGAATCAGAAGCTTGAATCATTTCTCCTGATTGTCTTTGTTCAGGTCTGAAAGCTTTTGACACAAAAGTCGGGGAACCTTTAATTCCTATCTCTGAAGGATCAAGACCTAAATCTTCTGCACTGTACTCAGGTATTTGAGTTTTATTAGCTTTCATTGTCCCTTTAATAGAAGGTTTTCTTGGCTCATAATCACATTTAAGCATACAAACAACACCCGGGAGCTGCATTTCAGCTTTTTGAACACCTTCATCCACTTCACGTTTTACGATAACGCTTTGTCCGCCTGAGTATTCAATCTCTTTAGCATAAGTTACCTGTGCAATACCGAGATGTTCCGCAACACTTGGACCGGTTTGAGCAGTATCTCCGTCAATAGCGTACATACCGGCAATAATCAGGTCATATTCTCCTACTTTATTTTTAATTGCTGCTGCCAATGTGCGGCTTGTAGCCTGTGTATCCGCTCCTGCAAACTTTTTGTCTGATATTAATATCGCTTCATCAGCGCCCATGGCAACAGATCTTTTTAAAACATCTTTTGCCTGCGGAGGCCCCATTGTTAAGACTGTTATTGTTGTATCAGGATTTGCTTCTTTTATTTTCACTGCTGTTTCAACAGCGTATTCATCAAAGGGGTTCATTATACTTTCCACACCCTCTCTGACCATAGTATTGTTTTCTGTCCATTTAATATCAGCCGTATCAGGCACTTGTTTTACACAAACTACTATTTTCATGCGTTTATTTTCCCTTTCCTGGTTCTAAACCTTTATTATAACTATTTATATAATTATTTCAAATTTATCATTGTGATAATTATTTTAACACAATCAAAAAACCTTATCTAAATGAATGATTATTTCATATTATGCATAAAAAAATTTTTAGCAAGCACTAAAACCCGCAAATTTAATCAAATTCACCTTGCCAAAAGACTTTCGAGCACTTCAAAAACAATTAAAAACTAAACTAACGCTTTAGAATAAAATTGATTTTTTCTTCTCTTTGCCAAGTCTGTAAATGCTTCTAATCTGGTAATAAATCCTGCTTTTCCGGTAAATTCATCCATAATCAGGGAAAGTACCGGAATATTTTTTTCTTTAGTTACATTATGCATAACATTTTGAGATACAATTTCCGGCATACACGTAAAAGGAAGAAGATGAATAACGCCGTCACTTTTACTTTCAGCCGCTTTAACAGCATCACCGATAGATTCCATGGCATCACCGCCCACGTCACGTTTTATAAACTCATTAGCATATTTTTTTATTTGTTCTTCGTGAGTTTCTTCAAATCTGAATAAAGATGGTTTAAGAAAAGCATTTGCCCAACTACTGAGTTTTATCTTTCTATGGACATGCACGCCCATTTTACCGAGCTCTTCTTCAATTCCCATATTTGAAAAATGGTCCAGAACCACATAAATTTCTCCCGTCAGATCAATGTTTAAAACTTCTTTCTCTTTGTCAACCGGGACTTTATCTAATATTTCCAAACCTTGTTTTAATGCTTTTTTACACTCGTTAACAGTCATCGCATCATCAAGAAGCTTCAATGCTTTTTTATGAGCTTTTTTTGCGTTTCCTATAGTTTTTTCTCTTGCCCTGTAATAACTAAGGGCATCATCCAGTTTATCCATCATTTCTATCTTAATGAAAGTTATATTTATCGCCCTGACAAGATCAACAGGATTAAAATTTCCTGTTATCCTCTGAAAGACTTGATAAAGCTCAAAAACTTTTCCTTTATAAAGATCAAGATTTACAAATTCAACTTCATGACCAATATCACGAATAGCATTCCTGGAACTTTCACTATATTCGCCAAGCCTGCAGGTTCCAGGACTATCAATCATTAAAAGCGCTTCTGCTCCGGCTTCGATTGCTTCCAAATAATTCCCCATAACCAATTTATAAGGCAAACACACTACTTCAGGACTGTTTTTACTTCCCAAGTTCATTGTCTTTTTCGTAGTATAAGGGGGGATTATATATTCCGCGCCAAGAATTTTCAAAGCTCCGGATATGGCTATATAAGTATTTCCCATATGAGGAAAAGAAATTTTCATATTTTTCAAACAATTTCTAAAAATAACTTAATCTTTATTATTGAGTTATTTTCTTTTAAAAACTGTTTAAAGAATATTATCCAACCAGTTATATCCGAGCAGGGAGGTCTATTTTAACACTTAATTTATTTTTTCCAGTCCGGCTAATTTAGGATCAAGAAGTCTTCTTCCTATATCCTCAAATTGAATGCTGCATAATTTCTTTTCACTGTAGCCTATTACTTTTTTCACCACACCAACACCATACTTATCGTGTTTTACAGCATCTCCTTCTTTTAAATCAAGTTCTGAATAATCATTTTCACCATTTTCAGAAACATTATACACAGGAAGCGCTGATGTTGAAGGCGGCGGTAATTTTTCTTTTTTTGCAGAAGCTTTAGGTTCAACAACTGTCTCTGTTTCAGCCATTTGAGGTTCATCATCGTCAAGGTCTACGAAATTATTTATATCATCATCGGAAAACTCTTGACTATTAACATTATATGAACTTTGTGGCTGAGAAATATACTCTTCTTGAGCTTCTTCATCATCTTCACCGGCAACATAGTCAAGAACGCTTTCATCTTGAAACTCTTCCTGTGATTGATAATACGAAACTTCATCTTCTTCATATTCTGTATTTTCTGCATAATCGAGGTTATTATCTTCATCCGGCCGGTAATAACTTTCTTCGCTCACATCTTTTTCAGCAGATTCTTCTACAGGATCATCATCAAGATCCATAAATTTATTAAGGTCATAATCGGAAAATTCTGTATTAACATTTTCTTGAAGATTTGTTTCTTGATCTACATCGTTTTCATCATTTTCATCAATCTCACCGGCAATATAGTCAAGGACGCTTTCGTCTTGAAACTCTTCCTGTGATTGATAATACGAAACTTCATCTTCTTCATATTCTGTATTTTCTGCATAATCGAGGTTATTATCTTCATCCGGCCGGTAATAACTTTCTTCGCTCACATCTTCTTCAGCAGATTCTTCTACAGGATCATCATCCAACATTTCCATTGCTCGCTGATAAGGGGTTTTTGATTCTGAAGTGAAATCTTCATCTTCTTCTTCCTGCATATTGCTTGATTCTTGATAAGCATTAAATTCATCATTCCCATAATCAACAGAATAACTCTGATTTTCAATTGCTCCTTCGTTCTCTTCTTTATCTAAATATGAATTTTCCTGAGAAAATTCTTCGTATTGAGGATTTTTTTCAAATTCATTTGGTTGAAAAACTTCGCTTGAATAAGGTTCTTCTTCAAAACACCTGTTAACATCCACTCCTGCTTGTTTTGCTAAACTCTGTGAATTAAAAAATACTCCGGTTTCCGAATCTACAGCACAAAGATTTACATATAAAGGAATATTGTTGGTTATTTTTCCGGAAATCAATGCTTCTGTTTGATTTAGTCTGGTTATATAAGGTTTTAAGCCGGATATTTTTGAATCTTCAACCGGAGCAAAAATAAATAAATTTTCTGCCTGAGCCAGCGTTGTTTTCATGAGATTTGAATCATGATTTATAGAAATTATAGGTTTAATGCCACTTTTAAGCCCGTGATTAAATACTTTTTGCCCGATTTCTGCAGAATCCAGGTCATTATAGGCTGAATACTTGTCTATATCCATTAAGAGGAAGAAATTTTTCTTCATTTTTTCTTTATTAAAACTAAATATAAAATCAACGAAAAACGGCTTCCATTCTTTGTCAATTTGGGACAAATCAAGAACTACAAGATTATTATTACTCAAAGAAGCGAATAAATTGACAATTTCCCTTTGATTTTCTGCAAAAACTCCTCTTTTATGGAGCTTAAAAAGATTATTTGTTAATAAATCCAATTCAGGTATTTTATTTGCCTGATTTTCAGCATTTACGGAGTCCACAAAAATTTTAAACGGAAGAAAACTGATTTCACCTGAGGCCAGATAATCTTCTATTTCTAAAAATATATTTTCTATATTCGCTCTTATTTCGCCTGATAAACTTGATAAAATTTTGTCATAAAGATTTTCAAGCCCTATAAGATCAAAAGGCAATTTAACGTCTTTTCCCGCTTTTAATATGGTTGCTTCACAATCAGCAGAAAAATCTCCGTCAAAATTAACAAAAACAACATCAGCTTCTTTTTCTGATAAATTTTTTGCTAAAAGACTTAAAAGACTATTTTTTTGTGTTTCTTTATCTGCAATAATAACCGACGGTTTCTCAAGAAAAGAGGCTTCAATATTAACCACAGTTTCCTTACAACAAGATAACTGTCCTGAGAGAACCGGATTAGGCACATTTCCGGTATTAGTAACAGATAAAATTTCTGCAGGATCAGCTTTATTAACCACAAAATCATTGCCCGGAATATTTCCCTGCCAGGGACTTAATTCTCCTGTTTTTTCAATGGTAAATAATACCTTAGATCTTGCAACATTGCATCTCTTGTCTAATTCAGACCTTTCTATACTTGTTGTTTGAACTAATACACCTTTTTTATCAGGAGAAATTACCTTAAAAATATCTCCGATATAAATATCTTCGTCATTAGGGTAAAAATTAATTTTAATAAAATTTTGGTCAATTTTTTCTATAAACATGCATATCCCCGGTTTAAAGCTATTTTTTCCTACATATAAAAATCTTCGTCTTCAGCGAGTTTCCTAAAAAGGCGTTTTGTGTACTCTTCTACTGATGTTGCTGGTAAATCCCATTCTACTTTATCATCTTCAAAATTTTTTATAAACGATATCGGTCCTAAATGTTTTGTTACTCCCTTCCAGACACAAAGAGGAATGATATTTACATTAATCATTTGTTCAATAATTTCTGTTTTCCCTTTTTGAAAAGTTATTCTGTGAAATCTTCCTTCTATTGAAAATCTGTTTTTGCCTTCTGTTTTAAAGTTTATCACGTTTGAACTTACTTTTTGATTTACGACATCAGCAATATTTCTAAAAACCTGCATAAAACCTTCGTCAAAAATCCTGGCTGCCTCAGGCTCAATTATTTCAAGCTTATAATTCTCTGCTTCTTTAACCTGAGCAACTTTTTTTTTGTATGTTTCAACAAGGTCATCTATATCTACCATTTTTTTACCTTTGAAAAAACTTTTTATTTATAAAAATTATACAATAGTAGTTTTTTTTTATAAACTTCTAACTTTAAATTAAAACATATTAAAATAAAAACAAGATTTATTTGTTACTTTTTTCTTTTTGTTGCGAGCAAAAAAGAAAAAAGTAACCAAAAAAGAAAAACCCGCTTTTTAACTTTAATCAGGGGCAAGCCCCCGAACCCCCTAATTTTAAGATAATTATTTATATATTTCATAGTTTATGATTTAATAAATTTGTAATCATTTATTTATCATAAATT
>CAYZIV010000014.1:0-11177 GCA_964478475.1 uncultured Gammaproteobacteria bacterium
AAAAGAGGTATAATAAATAAATTAAAAAATTTATTTAGAATAATTACATAAATTTATGTAATAAAAGGAGTTCAAATGAGAAGAATTATTACTGCAAAAAAGGGCCAAAATTTAATTGAAATTGTTCTCATAGCGCCTCTTTTATTAGTGCTTCTCTTTGGGATATTAGAATATGCTTTATTTCAAAGAAATATAAATGTTGTGCAGGATATAGCATTAGATGCTGCAGTGGTGGCTTCCAGGCATTTTGTTGATAGTGATATAACCCCAGATGATCCTCTTACTGAAAATCCAGCGGTTGAGGCTGCATTAAATAGGGTTTTAGAGAGAATAGGCGCTTTAGGTCAAAAGGATATTGTTTTTGAATATAATAATCCTGGAGATGAATTTGGACAAAGACCATTTGCTCTTTATGAATTCAAATCAATAAACACAGTAGAATATGATGGAGAACAACAACCTACAATGATTTTTTTTGTTGATTATAGAGACCCTATAAATAAAGGGGTTTCTACTCAATTAGTGTATCATTATAGCCTTGTTTTATTTGGTATTTCTATTCCTCTTCCTGGAGGTAGGCAAATCACTATTATTCCCAGAAATGTACCAATAAGTAGTACGCAAACAAAACAATATATTTATTTTTAAAAAAATGAAAGATTGGGCAAAAAAATTTAATTTACCACTGCCCGAATGCAGTAAGTGTGGGATTTGTTGTTTATGTGCGACACCTTCGGTTTCTTATAAAAAACTTTTAGAAAAAGCGGCTGAGGGTGATCAATTTGCCCGAGATTTTTTTTCTTTGTTTATTCCTTACAAAAATCTCGATGAAGCCCGTAAAATTTCGGAATTTATTGTAAATAAAACTCTGGAATTATGCGATAATGGTACTAACGATATACCAATGGAAGATTTAGTTTTTTATAGATGTAGGTATTATCATTTTGAAAAAAAATGTCTTATATATGAAAACAGACCTGAACTTTGCAGGGTTTTCCCGGGATCGCCTTTTACTGTTATGCATAAAAACTGTGCTTATTATGAGTGGGCTCAAGAAGCTAAAAAAGCTTATAAAAAACTAAAAAATGATTTAAAAGAAATGAAAAAATATAAAAAGGAACTCGAAGATATGAAAGAACAAAAAAGATTAGAAGAGTTATTAAACAGGATTAAAAATTTAAAAAATGAAGAATATAAGTTTATGGTCACAATTCCTTCATTAAGTATTGTTTCCCCAGCTTGTTCCTGGTTAAGAAAATAAAATCAAAAAAAAAGACAGTTGTTAAACTGTCTCAAAATTTTAAATCTGACATAAATACTGTAGGGTGTGTAAGGGTAAGGTAGGTAGGGAAAGATAGTAAGGGAAGGTTTTTAGGTTTTATATTTTTAATTTTGATTTTGAACTTCTTGTACATATATTGAACTTCTTGTACATATATAAAAACAATAATATGTAATAAGTTGCTATTTTTTATATATTAAATATTTAATTTGTTAATATATCTTAATAAAAATAATTAAAACTCACTGAAAGAAAGGGTTGGAGTTTTTGTTATTTTTTGATGGATATTTCTTCTTCTGAAGAATCCGCCATTTCCTGCATTTTTTTCATAACGGATTTAATTGATTCATTAAATTCGTCAATATATTTAAGTTCTCTGCTCTTAATTTTACCGATTTTTTTATTTAAACTTTGTGTTTTAGTATTAAAACTTTCGATTTGCTTATTTAAATTATCGACTTTTTTTTCAAATTCCTTGTTTTCTACAGAAGCAGAAAAGTTTTCCATGGATTTTTTTATATTATTAATATTGTTTTTTGTATCTTCGCCGGTTAAAAAATCATTTAAAGCCTCACTGGTACCATTAAAATTTTCATTGGAAGTTTCAAATAATTCCTTGATTTTTTTTGTTTTATCCAGAGTTTGTTGAGTTATTTTGTCAATTTTTTCGCCGGATTTTTCCAGAGCTGCTGATTTTTTTTTCATATATTCAGCAGTTTTTTTTATATTTTTACCGGCATCTTGATCATTTTTATTTAAGAAAGATAAAATTCCGTTTGATAAATTCAATACGGATTCAGAAATAACATTTTGGATTTCATATAAAGAATTTACACGGACGGGATTAATCGGATAAAAATATTGTCCATTTTCGGGTTGTTTTGATGTTGGAGGTCTTATTTCAAGAGACTTTGAACCGGCAAGTCCTGTAAATTCAATACCCACTGTGGAACCTTTGGGCAGTTCAATATTTTCATCAGTAATTTTGAAGGTGAGAAGAATTTTGTTGTTTTTTAATTCTTTTTTTTGTACATATCCGACCTGGAAACCGGAAAATCTAACAGGAGAACCGACAATTATGCCGTCAATATCCGTAAACTCTACAGTATAATGGGATTGTTTGACAAAACTTTTGTAATATTTATTTATTCCAATAAAAGCTACTATAGTTATAAAAGCTAAAACTAAGGCTACTTCAAATATTAAAAATATTATTTTCTTCATAATCAAAAAATTGTGCCGAATTAATGAAAATTATTAATCATAATAAAAATTTTAATATAATTATTCCAATAAGATAATACAAAATTTAATTATTTGTATTATAGGTATAATAATGTCTTTTGAGACATTAAATAAAATAATATAGATTTTTTAATCTGTGCGGTGATTTCAGGAATATTTTTAACTTGGTTGATAAAAATACAGACTGCGGGATTGAAATAAAATTTATTGTTGAGTCTAATGAAAAAAAACGATATTTCAAATAATTTAGAGCGTGAAAATAAACAAGGAATTCCCTGGAAAATTTCTGATGTTATTTTTGTTTATTTTTTTATTTTTGTATTATCAATGATTTTTGCGGGTGTAATGTTATATCTTAATGCCGATATGGATATGAAAAATACTTCAATTATTTTTCAAATATTTTTATCAGCTTCAATATTGATACTCATATATTTAATAATTACTAAAAAATACAATTTAAATTTTAAAGAAGCATTTGGCATATCGTTTACGAAAATTCCTTTATTTATAAATCAAGGAATTTTCGTGGCAATAGTAATGATTTTAACTACCAGCTTGATAGGCATAATTTTTTCAGAATTATCCGGAAATGCCGAAGGAAATCCTTACATGGAAACGACTGCAGAAAAGATTAAATGGCTAACAATTCTGGCTGTTTTTTTTGCTCCTATTGTTGAAGAAATTTTTTTTCGAGGATTTATGCAGCCTGCAATTGTACGAAAAACAGGCGTATTTTTAGGAATAACCATAACCGCATTTATCTTTGGAATTTCTCATACTCAGTATCTGGATTATAATATGGCAATGGTTTCTGTTTTTGCAATCGGTGTAATTTTAGGAATTGCAAGGCATAAAACAAGATCTGTGATGCCGGGGATATTTGCTCACTTTTTCAATAATTTGTTAGCTGTTATATATTTTTTTGTATGAGCTTATAGTTAATTAACCGGGGGTCGAGAATTAATTTATACTGAAATTTCTCAATATTAATTCGTAATTCAGGTTAACTAAAAAAAATAAAAATAATATATGAGAAAAAAGTAACAAACCGGAGTTTATGAGTAATAAAGCTCAAAAATAATAAAAAAAACAAAAGCATTTATGCTCAAAGCTTGTCAAATAAAATGTTCTGTGTAGAATCAAAATAAGGGTGTTGATTTAACATGCTTATTTGAGGTATATATGTCAAAAGAAACCATTGAATTTGAGGGCACGATAGTTGAATCGCTTCCGAACGCCATGTTCAAAGTGAAGCTGGAAAATGAACACGTAGTGTTAGCTCATATTTCAGGAAAAATCAGGAAAAACTTTATAAAAATCCTTCCGGGAGATAAGGTCAAAGTGGAATTAACACCGTATGACCTTACGAGAGGAAGAATAATTTATAGATTAAAATAAAATCTCATCACAAAGATATTTTATACAGATTGATGTGAAGAAAAAACGGGAAAGGACAAAATTGTGAAAGTAAGGGCATCGGTTAAGCAAATTTGCGCTAAATGTAAGGTTATTCGAAGAAGAGGCCGAATTGCTGTAATTTGCGAAAACCCTAAGCATAAGCAAAGACAGGGTTAAAATATAAAAATCGGGAAAGGCAATAAATAATATTGCCTGATAAACTTGAATATTTTTTATGTTTTAAGTACTGTAAAATTTACGCAGTTATCAGACTAAAAAGATAAATCAGGTAAAACCTAAAAAAGAAAGATAAAAGGAGAAACAAATTAATGGCCAGAATAGCTGGAGTTGATCTTCCAAGAAATAAAAGAATGGTTGTTGCCTTAACATATATATATGGAATTGGTCCTACTCTTTCAAAGGAAATTCTTAAAAAAAGCGGAATTTCAGAAGACACAAGGACAGATAACCTGACGGAAGAAGAAATTAACAATTTAAGAAGCACTTTGGTAGATTATCAAGTAGAAGGTGATCTCAGAAGAGCTGAAGCAATGAATATAAAAAGATTAAGCGAGATCAACTCTTATAGAGGGATGAGGCACCGCAGAGGTCTTCCTGTAAGAGGACAAAGAACTAAAACAAACGGCAGAACAAGACGCGGCAAAAAATCCGGTCCAATTGCAGGAAAGAAAAAAGCTACAAAATAATAAATTTATTTAAGGAGAATATAGTCTAAAATGGCAAAACCTAAGACCAGAACCAAGAAAAAGGAAAAAAAGAATATATTTCAAGGCAGAGTGCATATTCAGTCTACTTTTAATAATACGATAGTGACATCAACTGATATGCTGGGAAATGCGGTAGCATGGGCAAGTTCAGGCAGCAGCGGTTTTAAAGGTGCAAGAAAAGGAACTCCATTTGCTTCGCAATCAGCAGCAGAATCTGTAGCTAAAAAATCAATGGAACATGGCATGAAAACTGTTGAGGTTTATGTAAAAGGCCCGGGAGCCGGAAGAGAAACCGCTATAAGAACTCTTCAGTCCGCAGGTCTTGAAATTACCCTTATAAAAGATGTTACTCCAGTCCCTCACAATGGGTGCAGAGCACCTAAAAAGAGAAGGGTGTAAATTGGGATCTAAATATATAAATTGGTAAGTTGCTGAAAAAAGTTCAGCATGACAGGAACAAAAGGAGTCAAAAAATTGGCGCGAAATATAGAATCAGTATGTAAGATATGCAGAAATGAAGGAAAAAAACTGTTTTTAAAAGGAAGCAGATGTTATTCCGCAAAATGTTCTGTAGCTAAAAGACCTTATGGGTCAGGCCAGCATGGGCAAAGCAGAAAAAAATTATCAGAATTTGCCGTTCATTTAAGAGAAAAACAAAAAGTTCGCCATTCATATTTAGTATCAGAAAAACAGTTTGTAAAATATTACACATTGTCCATGAGAAAAAAAGGCGTTACAGGTGAATTACTGTTACAAACTCTTGAATCCAGATTGGACAGTGTTCTTGCGACCGCAGGACTGGCAGCAGGTCGTAAACAGTCAAGACAACTTATAAGACACAGACATTTTGCAGTAAACGGAAGAATTGTAGATATTCCTTCATATAGACTTAAACCGGGTGATGAAATCAGTGTAAAACCGCAAAGTACTGAAAAAGTAAAGAATCTTATTGAGTCAATGCCGGAGATACCTGAAGTTAAGTGGTTAACAGTCGATAAAAATAAACTTAAAGTAAAAGTAAACGAGCTTCCTATAAGAGAAGATCTTGATCCGACAATAAAAGAACAATTAATAGTAGAATATTATTCCAAGTAGAATTTAATGGTTTAGGAGGAAGTAATAACCGTATGGATTTAACAATAAAATGTGTAAATACAACAACAGCTTCTGATGGTTCAATATATGGAAAATTTATAATTGAGCCTCTAGAGAGAGGATACGGAACAACAATAGGCAATTCTTTGAGAAGAGTACTATTGTCCAGCTTGGAAGGCGCGGCTGTGACCTCAGTAAGAATAGAAGGTGTAACTCATGAATATACAACTATACCTAATGTTACAGAAGATGTAACGGATATACTTCTTAATATCAAAGGTATTGTTGTTAAGAGCGAAGGGCTTGAACCTCAAAATTTGAGACTTGATATTGATAAACCAGGTCCTGTTTACGCTGGAGATATACAAACACCTGCAGGAGTTAGAATAATTAATCCTGATTGGGTTATCTGCAATCTTTCCGATGGCGGAAGCATTCATGCTGATATCATTGTAGAGACAGGAAAAGGTTACGTTACAACTGATCGTTTACAGTCAAGTGAACAAAATTTATCCATAGATATGTTGCCAATAGACGCTGTTTTCATGCCTATCAGAAAAGTGAGTTATACAGTAGAAAATACCCGTGTTGGTGATATTACAGATTACGATAAATTGATTATAGAAGTTTGGTCAAACGGAAGCATGGAAGTAAATACAGCATTAAGCAAAGCATCAAATTTATTAATTGAACACTTCCTGCCTATAGCAAACCTCACAGGACAGACAAGTATAGTGGGAGCTCCTCCTGTTGAAGAAGAAGAACCTCAACCTCAAGCTCCGACTATAGGCATTGAAGAACTGGATCTTTCAGTAAGAGCATATAATTGTCTAAAAAGAGCAAGCATTAATTCACTGGAAGAACTTCTTCAAAAATCAGAGCATGATTTGTTAAATATTAAAAACTTCGGGAAAAAATCTTCAGATGAAGTTATTGAAAGACTTCATGCATTTAATTTAAGTCTTAAACCTAATCCTGAAGGGGTTGACGACGAAATAGAATAACGGTTTATATAACAAAAAGGATAAAATAAAATGAGGCACCAGAATAAAGTTAAAAAATTGGGAAAACCTCAAGATCAGAGAAAAGCTCTTCTAAGATCTTTAGCAACCGCATTGATTATGCATGGCGGAATAAACGTTACGATGCCAAGAGCTAAGGTTTTAAAAGCATATGCGGATAGACTTATAACGTTTGCTAAAAAAGATGACCTTCATTCAAGAAGACAGGCTTTAAAATTTTTATATGATCAAGAAATTAAAGGGGCTGAAGATATTCAGCTGGAAGGTCAGGAAAAGACTATAAAAGCCACAGTTTTAAGAAAACTTTTTTCTGAAATAGGACCTAAATATAAAGAAAGAAACGGCGGATATACAAGAATATACAGAACAGGTCATAGACGCGGCGATAATGCAGAAATGGCGTTGATTCAACTTGTATGATTTTAATTTCTAATAAAAATTGGTCAGTATAGCATTAGCTCAGCTGACCAATTTTTAAATTTAAAGAGTGTTTATGAAAGAAAATAAATTCAGATATGCAGTAAATATAGAATACCTAGGCGGGATGTTCAGCGGAAGTCAAGTTCAGCCGGAGCAGAAAACTATTCAATCAGAGGTTGAGCGGGCAATGGCTATTTTGCTCAAAAAAGAAACAAAAGCTGTTTTTGCCGGCAGGACAGACAGCGGAGTTCATGCAAAAAGCCAATTTTTTCATTTTGACTGTGGAAATGAATTAGAATCCAAAAAATTCACTTATTCTCTAAATGCTCTGCTTCCTGATGAAATAAGCGTTAAGCAGATGAAGCAGGTTGATAAGACGTTTCATGCGCAAAAAAGTGCCAGATATAGGTGGTACAGGTATATGATAGATAATAAAATTTGTCGTTCTGCTCTATTAAGGGAAATAAGTGCTCATGTTCCCGAGTCTTTAGATATAAAAGAGATGCAAAAAGCGTTAAATTATCTTAAGGGAGTTCATGATTTTAGCGGCTTTAAGAATGCAAATACAGCTAATCCGGCGCAGGAATGTAATTTAATTTATGGGAATTGCAGAAAAATTTCTGAAATTATTTATATAGATTTGATTGCAAATCGTTTTTTGTATAATATGGTTAGAATAATAGCAGGTACTTTGATAAAAATTGGCGAAGGCAAGTACAGCGCAGAGAAAATGCTGGAAATACTGGAGAGAAAAGACCGGAAACTTGCCGGACCGACAGCAGAACCGCAGGGTTTAATGTTAATGTGTACCGGTTATGATGAAAAATATAATCTTAATGAATTAATGAATATGGAGTCAACAAATGAACAAAACATACTCTGCAAAGCCTCATGAAGTCGAACAGAAGTGGTATATTATCGATGCAGAAGGCAAAGAACTTGGCAGAATAGCTTCTTTAGCGGCAAATTTACTGCGAGGAAAGCATAAGCCTCAATATACTCCTCATGTTGACATGGGTGATTTCGTGATTATTATTAATCCGGAAAAAGTAAAAGTTACAGGCAAAAAAGAAACCGATAAAATTTATTATTCACACTCCGGCTATCAAGGCGGGTTAAAAAAGATGAGTTTCAAGGATATGATTACAAAATTTCCGACAAGACCTGTAGAAAAAGCAGTAAAAGGCATGCTTCCTCATAATTCACTAGGAGCGGTGCAGTTTAACAAGTTAAAAGTCTATGCAGGAGCCGAGCATCCTCATGAAGCTCAAAAACCTGTTGAATACACAAACATGGAGGCGATTAAATAATGGCAAAACAGGAATATACAGGAACAGGACGCAGAAAATGTGCAATAGCAAGAGTTAGACTTGTTCCTGGCAAAGGAAAATTAATTATAAACAATAGAACATCTAAAGAATATTTCGGAAATATGCCTGCATTGGAAATGAAAGTTTTCCAACCGCTTGTATTGACAAATAAAGAAAATGATTTTGACGTAAGAGTAAAAGTATCAGGCGGCGGTATCAGCGCTCAAGCCGGAGCTATCAGACACGGCATATCAAGGGCATTGCTTCCTGTGGATGAGGCTAATAAAGCAATTTTGAGATCTGAAGGTCTTCTCACCAGAGATCCGCGTGTTAAAGAACGTAAAAAATACGGTCAAAAAAGAGCAAGAAAAAGATTCCAGTTTTCAAAACGTTAATTTTTACTCAATATATAAATATAAAAAACCCCGAAAAATTCGGGGGTTTTTAATTATTTTTTTTAAATTCTTCCAAAACAAAATCCAAAGCTTCTTCTTTGGTATTTATATTGCCGGAAATTTGTTCTTCTTTGAGCGCGGATAAAATTTTGCCCACAAGCGGACCGGCAGGGATATCAAACATTTCCATTATTTCTTTGCCTGTAATCAGTTTTGGAATGGTTTTAATTTCTTCAGAAGCATTTTTATACCTCTCCAAGAGCATATAAGTGCCTTGAATATTCCTGTTAATGACTTCGGGAGTAATTTCAGGACCTCTTGCGCTTAATCTGTCAGCGAGTGCAAGCAGCAAAAGGTCGGGAGTATTATCGGAAATTCGTCTAAAAAATCGCATTATTGCTTTTTCTGAAATATGTTCTAATCCTTCTCTTATAAGCTGTGATGGATATAAATGATTTTTTATAAGTAAACATATATAAGCAGAGGCGTTTTTACTATATTTTAGTCTTTTCAATAGTTCTTGAGCCTGTTCGGCTCCAACTTCTTCGTGTTTTATAAAGCGGTGCCTGCCTTCTTCATCTATCGACCAAGTGTCGGGTTTGCCAAGATCGTGTAAAAGAGCCGCTGTTTTTAGCAGGCTTATCATCTTTGTAGTAGCTGAAAATTGTCTGTACATATGATCTCTTGCCCAGTCAGGAAAATTTTTTAGCTCAAGCTCAATTTGTCTTACCACTTCTATTGAATGATCTATAAGGCAAAGATGGTGATGAAGATTAGGCGGAACTTGTTTTTGCGGAATTAATTCAGGGAAGATATCAAACAATAACCCTGTTTCCTTCATTAAAGTCAGGTTTTCCGCTGAATTTTCGGACTCAAAAAACTTTATAAGTTCAATATTAATTCTCTCAAAAGCCATATTATCAATTAATTTGTGATGGTTTCTGATCATTTCCAGCGTGTTTTTTTCTATCTTGAAACCGAACTGTGCAACCAACCTAAAAGCTCTGAGTAGACGAAGAGGATCATCAATTAGGTTTTCTTCTGAAATAGCCCTTATTAAACCGTTTTTTATATCAGTTTGCCCGTCGAGCGGATCAATTATTTCACAGCTCTGATCTCCTATGCGGCAGGCTATTGCATTGAGAGTATAGTCTCTATTTGCTAGATCCGTATAGATATCACTCCCGACACATCCCGCAAAATCAAGCGTATTAACTTTATCCGGCATAACCACCCTTGCTATATCGTGTTTTTCATCAAGTATGATGAAATGTCCATCGAAAAGCCCCGCTGCTTTCTTTGCAATCTCTATTGCAGAAGTGCCTATAACTACAAAATCCCTGTCAACACAAGGTTTATTTAATAAAATATCTCTTATGCACCCGCCTACGAGATAAAGTTCAATTTCTTCCCCGTAAAGACCCGTAAGTTTTTCATTAACGTCATCGGATATAATTTTTTTAAAGTTCATATTCATAAATAATATGCGCTAAAGCCGCTGTTGCAGCTGTTTCTGCTCTGTATACAAGTTTACCCATTGTTACCGGGGTTATTCCCGCGGTTAAAAATTTATTTATTTCTAAATCGTCCCATCCGCCTTCTGGTCCTATTATAAGCAAAACATTAGGATTTTTGGAAATGTTATGCTTATTTTCCTGCAAAAATCTTTTTATGGAAACATCTGCTTTTTTCTCCGAACATAAAATTTTTAGATCAAAACCCTTCAGAGAAATAAGTTTTTCCAGATCAATGATATTATCTATCACTGCAAGATCACCACGCTGACATTGTTTTGCCGATTCATATACAATTTTTTGCCATCTTTGAATTTTATGATTTTTGTCTTTTTCTGAACTGAATTTAACAACGGTATTTTTGCTTATAAACGGGATTATATTTTTCACTCCAAGCTCTGTGGCTTTTTGAATCAAAAAGTCCTGTTTCTGTGATTTTATAATGCTTTGAGCAAGGGTTATGTTTGTTTGCAGGATTTTATCTGAAATATAGCTGTCAATAACCTTACATTCAATGGAATCCGGAGTTTCGTTTTCTATTATAACCTCAAAAACCTCATTTCCAGGTGATTTTAATATTAGTTTATCATTCTTTCCATATCTTAAGACGTTTAAAATATGGTTAATGTCAGTTTTATCTGTAATGGAAACAGTTTTTCCTGAAATATTTTCAGTGTTTATAAAAAAATGCGGCATTTGCTCTAAAACTTTATTTAATGATTATTCTCAAATATATCATTCTATGATTGTGATTTCAAAAAGAAA
>CAYZIV010000015.1:0-2184 GCA_964478475.1 uncultured Gammaproteobacteria bacterium
AATCTTAGGGAAATGATAGTAAAACTAAAATCATACGGGCCAAAAGTAGTAGTCATTACAGAAGGAAAAAGAGGAGTATATACTTATGACGGAGAAACGATTTATTACCTGCCGCCTTTCCCCGCAAAAGTCACAAGCACTCTTGGGGCGGGAGATTCTTTTGCCAGCACTTTTGTCGGTAGCATGATCAACTATAACAATGACATAGAAAAAGCTTTGAAATTTGCTTCAATTAATTCAGCTAGTGTTATTCAAAGCTTTGGAGCTCAACAAGGACTCAAAACATTTCAGGAAATAAGCGATATTTTATCAAATAATCCGGATTTTAAAGTCCAACAAAAGAATTTTTAAGATTAACCCTCTTGTCTCTCACTACATGTCTAACGCAAAAAACCAAAGACTGCCCAACGAGGTTATATAAAAAAATTGAACATTAGACAAAAATAATTTTAACTAAACATGCGAATTATTTTGATTTGTAGACTAGACTTTTATATTTTGTGAGGATGACATGAAAAAAAGAATAATAATTAAACTCAAAAAAGTTTTAAAGAGTCATATTTATTTGTCTTTGCCCATTGCTTTTATTTCAATTTTTAATACATCATTTCTTTTTTATATTTTAAGAGCTTTTTAAGATATAAATTTTTAACAAAAACTAAATTTAAAAATAACAATTAAAATATTTACCCATATAGGGCTTTAATTTCTTTATCAATAATTCAAAAATTAAGTTTAATTCAAAAAAGTTTACTTATTTTTTAAACTAAGGAGAAAAAAATGTTAAAAATCGAAGATATTACAAAAAATGCAGAAAAAGCAAAAGAATTTTTCCAGGAAAAAGTCGCTTTTACTCTTGGACCGGTGGAACTTCACAGATTAATGGAAACTGACATGGATAAAATTCAAATAATCGATGTCAGAAATTCCGATAATTACGTCAGCGGACATATTCCTGAAGCAATGTCAATTCCTGCCAGCAATTTAGAATACTCAATGGATAAACTTTCTAAAGATAAAATAAACATAGTCTATTGCTATAATCAGCAGTGTCATCTTGCTGCTAAATCAGCATTAATGCTCGCCGAAGAAGGTTTTCCTGTTATGGAACTTGAAGGCGGTTTTGATATATGGAAACACACCGATTACGACATCGTAACCTCAGATTAATATTTTAAATAAAAATTTTAAGGGATTTGTAGATAAAATCTACAAATCCCTTAAATAATTTTTAATAAACATTTAGATTATTTTTTAAAATTTTTCAATGCATTTTTAGCTGTATTTTTAACGTTTTTAGCATTATCCTGATCAATTGCAGTTTGCAAAATCATTTTCATAGTTTCTGCATCCCGCGGATTATCCGAATCAGCTACTTCCATTAGAGCTACAATTCCGGCTTCTCTTACATCGGGATTTGGATCAGACTTAACATTAACCACTATTTGCGATACGCCCGGAACTTCATTTACGGACATAGGCGGAATATTTTCTTTCTTAAGTTCTTCATTCATTTCGTCCTTAAATAACCTCTGGAGCATTGCAAGCGTCCACATGCTTATGATTTTATTTTCATCAGCTTTTTGTTTTTCAGCCTCAGACAACTTTGATGTATCACTCACAGAAATATTTGCCAGTCCTTTGAACATTTTTTCATCTATTAACATCGGTTTTATTAAAGTATCTGTTTTTTTCTTAGCTTCTTTAGCTTCCGGGCTGTTTGGATCCATTTTGACCATTTCGTTTGCAGCCTGAGCTGTCTTTGCATACTGAGCTATGGTTTGAATTGCAACTGATTGCTCTTCTTGAGAAGGTTTTTTGCCTGATTCAAAAGTTATAGTTTCCAACGCTTGTGATAAAGGCTGAACAGCCGGATCAACAGCGGTTGTTGATTTTGATTTAGTATCCTCCACCGGAGGCAAATTTTCTACAGGTTTTTCTTCCTGAGGTTTTGTTTCCTGCTTAACCTGAGGAGCAGGTTTTTCTTCTTTTGCAGGAGGAACTATGGGTTTATTTTCAGCAACCTGATCTATAGCAGGCGGAGGAACCGGCACAGGAGGAACTTGCTGCTGCATGACAGGCGGTTGTTGAATTTGCTGCGGAGGCATATATTGCATTGGAGGTGTTGTCGGATAAGCCGGAGGCATTGGCGGCATGTATTGTGGATTCATCATTTGCGACCTG
>CAYZIV010000015.1:2284-8846 GCA_964478475.1 uncultured Gammaproteobacteria bacterium
CGGATAAGCCGGAGGCATTGGCGGCATGTATTGTGGATTCATCATTTGCGACCTGCCCGGATACATCGGCATATTTGAATTGCCTCCTGAGTCAACAGAGGCTCCGTTAATATCAATTTTTACCGCTGATAAGGAAGGGCCTCCATTCATCGCAGGTGTTGCCTGTTGAGCATAAGCAGGATAAGATGGCATTCCATAATATCCGCCTTGCTGTGAAGGAGCCGGGGGAGTCATCGCCGGCGGCGCATAATTTTGCTGCATTGGTGGATATCCCGGATACATTTGTTGTGGTTGTTGTCCTGTTTGTGGAACTCCGTAATTTAATGCCATTTTATTTTCCCCTTTTTTAAATTTTTCCCTTTTTGTCAGTTTTAGTTTTTTGTCGCCTTTATAAAATAAAGTTAAAACCAATTTTTTATTGCTATTATCAAATAAATTTATTAAAAAATATTACAATCCTTTTTTTCCAAATCCTAAAATATCACCGAAGAAAGCACTTGCTCCTTTCAATGCTAAAAAGCCTGTACATACAGCTCCTATGCCCACTCCTATTGCGGAAGCGCCAGGAAGCGAAGCAAGTTTAGGAGCCTTCTTGAATAAAATCGGTGCTCCTATAGCTCCGGCTGTTGCTATAACGCTGTCTGCCCTGTTGAAAACTTCTCCGACTGTTGATTTGACAACATTTTTTGTTTTTTGATAAGCAGGATAAACAGAGTTATCAAACAATTTTCCTACGATAAATTTTCTATTTTTTTCAAGAAACGGACTATAACTCTTAGAAGAATTAGATTTAACAAAAAGATCAACATAGCCGCTTGCCATTTCTTCTCTGGCTTTTGTAATTCCTTTAGAATGACCGCCTTTTAGTATATCGTATGCTGTGATCGCACCGGCTGTTAAACCTGTTCCCATCATTACATACTTATTTGCAAGAGTTTTTCCTGCTGTTTTTAATATTGATTTTGGTGTTTTTACGAATAGATTTTTACCTGCCAACGCTTTCATTTTATATATCTCCTACTTGGAAATTAAATTCAATTTATTTCCCGTAACGGGCTTTTGGTTTGGTTTTGAGTAATTCAAATTATTTGATGAAAATGACATTTGATTCAATGCAGAATTTGCCATGGAGCTATTGTCATATTTATCATTTTTTTGAGCTAAAACTTTTAAGAGCTCCTGAGTTTTTTGATTTCCTTTTATAATTCCGTTATTACAAGCTATAAGAGCCGCTGTATTCACCTCTCCCGGCTGGTCCTGATGAAGCGCTGTATTTATCAGGCCTATCAACCGCGGATCATTTTTTCTCGAATCAACATCTTCTCTCAATAAATTCAATAATTTAGCGATCGCGTAACTTCTGGAATCTCTATCGCCCTGTGTTAATGACTGACGTAGACCTTTTATCACATCATCTGATACAGGCGCTGTTATTTTTTTAGGTTTTTCTTTTGGCTCTGTTTTTTGCTTTTCTGGCTTTTGTTTTTCTGGTTTTTGTTCAATTTGATTTTGCTCAACCGGAGGCGCCGGTTTTTCAGCTATTTTTTCTTGAACAGCCTTATTGTTTGAATATTGTTGTACCGGATAATAATACGGTATCGGATAATAATATGGAACTTGAGGAGCATGCGAATACTGCGGATATTGTGAATATTGCGGAGTATTTACTCCGTTAATATTAATATTTACAGCCCCAACATCATTCTTTGGAACGCTGTATGTCTGTTGATATGACTGAGTATCTAAACCTCTGTTTTCCATTAGCTCCCTTGTTTTCCTTTTCCCTTTGAGATTTTTTAAATATCAACATAAAATCTCGCGTTAATTATATAAACAAAAGTTTTCCCAAAAATTTGCTTATTAAAAATTTTTATATGAACAAATATTAATTTTCTTAAAATTACAGTTAAAAAGTGGCAGAAAATTTCTTAAATATTATAAAAAAGAGCAAGCAGTGAAAATACCAACTTCCTATAATATTTTTTATGCAATTCACCTGACATTGCGAGGAGCGAGCCCAGCGAGCTACGCGGCAATCTTTCTAATGACTTTATAAGCTTTTAATAAACCTTATCTGAACTTGTTTCAGGGTCTTATTAATTAATGTTTTATATCTTTTTAAAGACGCTTTAATATCTTGTTACTTTTTCTTCTTTAAAATCCGCATTAAACAACATTACAGACGGGCAAAACCTGCCCTTCAACCTCTGCTGATTTTCGCTTCTGGCAATGACAGTCGAGTTAAATAAAAAGCTGCGAAGAATTTAATTAAATTTTTATCCGCGGCAAATTTATACTATTATAGTAAGAGCGATCATTATTTTATAAAAATATGGCGGAACCAGAAAATTGACCGGCAATTACAAATGGACATATAGAAACAAAGAAATAAACAAAGAAATTTTTTCTGAAATCAAAGAAGCAGTAGGTTCAGGAATCACTGCCAGTTTGCTTATAAACAGGGGAATAAAGACATCACAGCAGGCAAAGGAATTTTTAGCCCCTAAAGATATGGAAATTTCTTCCCCTTATATTTTTCCGGATATGCAAAAAGCGGTAAACAAGGTAAATGAACTAATTAAAACACAAGAACGCATTGTTATTTACGGAGATTTTGATGCTGACGGAGTAACGAGCACGGCATTATTATACAAAACATTAAAACATCTTGACGCAAATATAGGTTATTACATACCTGACAGGACAGAAGAAGGACATGGATTACACAGGGCCGCTTTATGCAAATTAATCAGCAAGGAAAAAGTGAAACTTTTTATCACTGTAGATTGCGGAATAAGTAACGTTTCAGAAATAAAACTTGCTGAGAGTCTAGGCACAAGCGTAATAATCACAGATCACCACGAACCATCAGAAGAGCTTCCTGAAGCTCATGCGATAATAAATCCCAAAACTCTTGATACAGATCCCACGGGACTAAAACATCTTGCCGGAGTAGGGGTTGCTTTTAAGCTTGCAGAGGCGCTGCTGGAATCAAACGACCGAAAAGAGTATGTTGATGAGATTTTATATCTTGTTGCAATAGGAACAGTAGGAGATGTTGTCCCTCTGTTGGGAGAAAACAGAAGTCTTGTCCATCAGGGATTAGAGCTTTTATCAAGAAAAAAACCCCCAGGAATTGCTAAACTCCTGGAAATATCAAAATGCAAACCCGACAAAAAAATTTCAAGCTCCATAGTGGCATTCACTATAGTGCCGAGAATTAATGCTGTAGGAAGGCTTTCTGTAGCGAAATCAGCGGTAGAATTCCTTGTGACAGATGAAAATGAAGAAAGGCTCAATTTTTTCGCAGAAGAGCTGGAGAAAAACAACAAAGAACGCCAGCAAATTTGCGAAGAAACCTTTAAACAAGCCGAAGAAAAAATTAAATTTGAAGTTGACTTGAACAATGATAAGGCGTTAATTCTGGCAGATCCTAACTGGCATGCCGGAATAGTGGGGATTGTAGCATCAAAACTTGTTGAAAAATATGACCGACCGGCTCTTTTAATTGCGTTGGACAACGAGAAAAAAGAAGCAAGATGTTCTGCCAGGAGCATCGAAGGTTTAAATTTATTTGAGACGCTCTCAGTTTTTTCAGATTATTTTATTCAGTTTGGAGGACATGCCCTTGCGGCGGGGTTCACAAGCAGCCTTGAAAAAATAACCTTTGAAGACCTGAGAAAACTTATTCTCAATCATATAAACAAAACTCTCAACGCTGAAAAACTCCAGCCCGAATTAAAAATAGATATGAACATAGAATCAAAAGACCTGACGACAGATTTTATAAATGAACTCGATAAACTGGCGCCTTACGGAGAATCCAATGCATACCCTATCTTTGCGATTCCTGACCTGACGCTAAAAAGCATAGCGCCGCTCGGCAAAAAGAAAAATCATCTTAAAATCTTTCTCTCAGACACGGAAAATAACTGCATTGAATGTGTATGGTGGCAAAAAGATAACCTGAACATTAATCCTTCAGAAAAAGTGGATGTTGCCTTTATTCCCTCTCTAAACAGCTACATGGATAAAGATACCATACAGCTGATAATAAAAGATATTCGCAAAATTTCTGACCGAAATAAAGTTAATATCCAACCAATACAAACGCAAATATCTGAAGAGGAACTGCTGGAACAAGATGACTTATTTTTCAACCCCGAAAACTCAGAAATTAAATGGCTGGATTACAGACAAGAAAAGGGATTTAAAAGAGAATACATAAATTATCTAAAATCAATCCGGAATAATCTTTCAGTCTTTGCCGAAAGCCGCAGATCTCTAGAAATTATTGAAAATATAGACTTTTTAAAACCCTGCTTAGTAAACAGATTGAACATAAAAAGTTCCAAATATTTAATTTTACTGGATCTTCCCTGTGATGACATGACTTTTATCAACATCATAAAAAAAATTGACCCGGAAGAAATTCATTTATTCGGGCTTATCAACGATATCGTACCTGTTGACTTGATTAAACAAATATCAGGAATGCTAAAATATGCTTATAATGAGAAACAAGGAATAATAAACCTGGAAAAAGCATCGTCTGCAGCAGGCATCTCGGTTGATCTGTTTTTAAACTGCGTGGAGCTTCTTGACTCGGCTAAAGTTGTGGAAATACAGGAAATAAACGAAGATTCCATTCAATTTAACTTTAACGGAAGCGTAAATTTGACTGTTATCCAGAGCTTACAAGACTATCAGGACTTCATCGAATCGCTAAAAGCTTTTGATAAACACAAAAAAGAATACAAAACAAAAGAAATCGGATTAATTAAAGAAACAATAAACAACTGCTGTTCTCTCATAGAAGCAATTTAATTCGTAATTCAGGTTGATTAATAATCCGGATCAATTTTCAGACAAATACAAAAACCCGTGAGCTTCAATGTCTTTATTTTTATAGACAATATAAATCCTGCCGTCTTTAATAAAAGCTACATTCACAACAGGAACGGCAACTCCGTGCTTTTCATCGAGCGAAATAATTTGAACTACAGGACTCTTAGCAACAATTTTACGTCCTTGAAGAAATAGAAGGGTTTTGGTCTCAGGAATTAAATCAACCGCATAAATCCCGGGCTGCAAAAAATTATGTTCAATATCATAAGCAAGATTATGAATAGTTAACATCGGATATTCTGTAGCGGGCTTATCAGTGGAATAAGAATGCCCAACTTCGCTGATACCGGATCTATAACCTTGACCGGAATCCGGATCTGCAGGATTAACAAACAAAGGCATAAAAAATTGAAAAAGAATAATTTCTAACATAAAAATAAAACCCGAATTTTTTTAACTTATTAAAGTATACAGATTATTTTAACAATTTTTTTGATAAAATGAATTTAAAGATAAAATTGTATAATAAAACCCCCATAAAAACCTATAAAAACTTAATAAAACACTTATAAAGAGAAATAATAAAAAATCTGCCTAAAAAACCAATATACCTGATTAAAGCGGTATAAAAAGAACAAACAAAAAACCATAAAAAACCTATAAAATCCAATAAAATCCGATAAGAATTTCATGGAGAAACAAAATGCATAACATCACTTTAATCCCTGGTGACGGGATTGGACCGGAAATAACAGAAGCAATGTTAGTTGCTGTAGAGGCTACCGAGGCAAAAATAAACTGGGAAAGAGTAGAGGCAGGAGCTGACGTCATAGACAAATACGGAACTCCGCTCCCAGAAGAAGTTTTAGAGTCTATTAAAAAAAACAAAGTTGCAATAAAGGGACCGCTCACTACCCCCATCGGCAAAGGCTTTAGAAGCATTAATGTCGCTTTAAGGAAGGAGCTTGACCTTTACGCCTGTCTAAGACCTTCTGTTTCAATCAAGGGAGTCAAATCCAGGTTTGAAGATATAGATTTAGTTATTGTCAGGGAAAACACAGAAGATTTATATGCCGGAATCGAGCAAAAGATAGATAAAGACACAGCAGAAACCACTAAAAGGATTACCAGAAGCGCATCAGAGAGGATCGCAAAATTTGCATTCGAGTATGCTTTAAAAGAAAACAGAAAAAAGGTAACAGCTGTTACTAAGGCAAACATTTGCAAGTTTTCAGACGGTTTATTCCTTGAAGCATCGGCAAATATAGCAAAAAATTACCCGCAAATAGAGTATGAAGAGCGTCTTGTAGACAACATGTGCATGCAGCTCGTGCAGAAACCTGAACTATATGATGTCCTTTTACTGCCTAACATGTACGGAGATATTGTTTCTGACTTAGCGGCAGGACTGGTTGGAGGACTCGGAGTAACCCCTGGAGGGAACTTTGGAGATGAAATAGCTCTGTTTGAACCTGTACATGGAAGTGCTCCCAAGTATAAAGGGCAATATAAAGTAAACCCGACAGCTTTAATCCTCTCCGCAGTAATGATGCTCAGGCACATTGGCGAAGAAAACGCGGCAAACAACTTGTATAATGCTGTTTTAGCCGTAATAGGAAAGGGCGAAAAAACAACTTATGACCTTGGAGGAAATGCTTCAACTATAGAGATGGGCGAAGCTATAGCCAATGAAGTTAGGAAACTTGCCTTGGTT
>CAYZIV010000015.1:8946-10846 GCA_964478475.1 uncultured Gammaproteobacteria bacterium
AACTATAGAGATGGGCGAAGCTATAGCCAATGAAGTTAGGAAACTTGCCTTGGTTCAATAAACATAAGGAAGCTATAACATTAAAACCATTTTTATTATAGAGCTTTACTGCCAATAAAAGTGTGCCGGTCAACTATACTTTGATTTTTTATGGTTATGGGTTAATTAGTTCTGCCAGACTCTCTACTACGTAGTCAAGATCAGATTTTTCATGCAGAGCCATTGTGCAAATCCTTATCCGCGGAGTTTCCACCGTCGGAGGCCTGACAGCAGAGGCCATTATATTATATTTATCGAGAAGCTGGTCAGAAACTCTACAGGCTTCATCTATATCATCGAATTTTATGCAAAATATCGCTGATTCTGAAGGCATAACATCAAAACCTGCCGCTGTAAGCCTCTGTTTAAAGTGGTTTATATTGTTTTGTAATTTTTTTCTCAGACCGGGTGAACTTTTTATAATCTCTACAGCCTTTATTGAAGCTGCTATACAAGGGATAGAAGGGGCGGTTGAATAGATATAAGATCTGGATTTATTTATCAAAAAATCAATCAGATCAGAGTTTCCGGCGATATAACCGCCTTTTGATCCTGCTGCTTTGCTAAATGTTCCCATTTGAATATCAATTTTATCACTTATTCCAAGCTCATGAGCGAGTCCTTGTCCTTGATCTCCGTACAGCCCGAAAGAATGAGCCTCATCGACAAATAAAGTTGCATTATATTTTTCTTTCAATTTTACAATTTCTTGCAAGGGGGCTCTATCACCGTCCATGCTGAATATTGAATCTGTTACAATAACATTTAACCTGAATTTATTAGCATTTTCACTCAATAACTTCTCTAAATCATTAATATCACTGTGATTATAAATAAATTTTTCTGCTTTAGACAGCTTAATCCCGTCAATTATGCTTGCATGATTAAGCTGATCAGAGTATACCGCATCTTCTTCCGACAAAAGAGCCGATAAAGTCCCTAAGTTTGCGGCATAACCGCTGGAAAACAATATTGCCCGCTCAGTGCCTTTTAACTCAGCTATTTTTTCTTCAAGCTGAGTATGAAGCTCGTGAGTTCCTGAAATTAACCTTGAACCCGTTGAGCCGACACCATACATTTTCACAGCATCAGAAACCGCCTTTTGAAGTCTGACATCACCTGCCAGTCCTAAATAGTTCAATGAGGACTTCTGTATTACTTTTTTCTCTTTTTATTTAACGTAAGGAGCTGAGCGGGAAGTAGAGATTTTATATTCCCTATATACTTTACTGCGTTTTGTTTGTTGCAGGCCCTCTGATAAACACTTGCAAAAATTCATCTCGCACCTATTAATTACAGAACATATTTATCATATCAGCATTCAATCTAATTTTTAACTGAATAATAAAAGACAATAATAATCAGCATAAATAAAATATTATCGACATTTCAGGAAAATTCTTTATTAAAAGAGCAGGTTATTCCGATTCAATTCCACAGGTGTGAGGGTCTCCTACAATGATGGATGAATATTCAGCAGGTCTGCCGTCTGATGTATCTACTTCAACCGGAAGTGATCTATCTGTAGTTGTGCCGTCGCCCAATTGTCCATTACAATTATGCCCCCAACACCAGACTGAACCGTCATCGGCAGATATTCCACAGGTATGATATCCTCTTGCAGAAATAGAGGAATATTCAGTAGGACTGTCTGAGGTATCTACTTCAACCGGAAGTGATCTATCTGTAGTTGTGCCGTCGCCCAATTGTCCATATAAATTATACCCCCAGCACCAGGCTGAACCGTCACTATCAGATATTCCACAGGTATGGTTCCCTCCTGCAGAAATGGAGGAATATTCAGTAGGTCTGCCGCTTGATGTATCTACTTGTGTAGGTCTTTCTCCTTGTGTAGTTGTGC
>CAYZIV010000016.1:0-1345 GCA_964478475.1 uncultured Gammaproteobacteria bacterium
TTACACATGAAAAAATAAATGTCCGCTGTGATGCTACAAGAGCACTTGGTGAGCTTGGAAATACAAAAGCTGTTGACCATATTATTAAAATGCTTAAAGATGAATGGGTAAATGTAAGAATTTATGCCGTTACTTCACTCGGAAAGCTTAATGATACAAAAGCAGTTCCAGCTCTTATAGAAGTTCTTCAGAATGAATCAGAAAATGAACTCGTTAGAGCAGGCTCAGCAGCAGCACTTGGTTTACTTCGTGATCAAAGAGCATTATTGCCTCTCAGAGAACTTATTATGAATGCGGAAGAATTAGGTGAACTCGAAGATACAGCGTTAAAAGCATTCAAGAAGATTATGGCTGCTAATTGGCAAAATATCCCAGGTTCAGTTAACAAAAAAGCATTAACTAAATAATTTCTGTAAAAATATTATTGATAAAACAGTCCTCTAAGGTTAGGGGACTGTTTTATTTAGTCGTTTTTTCCAATGAAAGAAGGCATTTAAAATGTTAGTATTCATAATTAATGCTTAAAATTCATTAAGGAGATTAATAATTATGAAATGCAAAGATGTAATGTCTCAAAAAATTAAATGGTGCACTCCAGACTGTACTGCTAAAGAAGCTGTTAAGATAATGAAAGAAGAAAACTGCGGTGTTATTCCTGTTGTGGATGAAAAAAATAAGATAAAAGGAATAGTTACTGACAGGGATATTACTTTCTTTCTGGTTTTAAAAGATAAAGATCCGGAAAAAACTAAACTCAAGGAATTTATGAGTAAAGATGTGATTACTTGTAAAGAGAATGATGACCTGGATAAACTGGTCCACAGGATGAAAAAATATAAAGTAAGAAGAATTCCTATCGTAGATAAGGAAGATAAACTTCAGGGAATGATTTCTTTAGGAGATATAGCAGTCAAAGTTCCAAAAAAAGAACATAAAACTTATGAAGCACTGGAAAAGATTTCAGAACCTGTTCATAGATAAATTATTAAAACCTAAACTAAAAAGGACCTGTTTAGATAGCAGGTCTTTTTTAGTTTTAAAATACTTTAAATAATGGATATTTAAATTGCAACTAAAATTTACAATAGCAAATAAGAAGTCTAATATCCACTTAAAATATATAAGTTTCGAAAAGGTTAGTACTGTCATGAAAGGTTATATAAAAAGTTTATTTATAATAGCTAATCTTTTAGCTGTATTAGGATTTGTTTCTTTTTCAGCGATAGCAAAAGATAATTTTTGGGATGACGAGGAAGAAACAGTTGTGATAAGCATAATAAATTTTGGCAGAGATAATCCTTTTGAACCTTACGTGGAAACTATAGAACCGAAAGAGACAGAGAAA
>CAYZIV010000016.1:1445-10838 GCA_964478475.1 uncultured Gammaproteobacteria bacterium
ATAAAACATAATGATGCTCAAAAAATAGCGAATTTCTTAAATTCTAATGTATTTAGCATAAATAGACCTAATACAAGCACTTCTGCTATTGTTACGACAAATCCTTCTAAAAATGAAGTTTTAATTTTTGGAAGTGATTATGATATTAAGCTGGCAGAAGAAGTTATTGATTATCTTGATGTGAAACCTCAAGTGAAAAATTTTGAGGTAAATTATGTTGATCCCGCATCTATAGCTTCAAAAATTTGTTGGACTGTTTTTCAATCAGGAGAAGGAAATAGAACTTTTAATAAACAAGCTGGATTAACTGAAGGAAGTCAAGCAAATTTAATATGTGGAAATACCGATCAACCAAGAGGAAGATCTGGTGGAGTTGTTCAAGCTTTTGAAACTCCTGCTTATTGGGTATTAGCTGATTCAGGTTTAGGGCAGATTACTATATACGGCGGAACAAGCGATCAATTAGCTATGGCAGAGGAAATTGTCAAAAATTTTGATAAAAGAGAACCTCAAATTTATATGGAAATTTCAATCATTGAATTAAATGAATCAGATAATAAAGAACTAGGTTTTAATCATGATTTTTCATCAAGAGGCAAAAATATAATGAGTTTAGGCAGCAGTGGATCTGTTTTAACGAAAATATTCGGACACCCTGATGCGCTTGGTGACGATATTGCTGATGCTATTGAGATAGGCGATGAAGCAGAATTTTTTGGAATAGTCGGCTCAGGAATGAGATCCAATATAGAAGCGCTTATTGAAAATAATAAAGGAAGAGTTTTGGCTAATCCAAGAATTATCGCTGCTAATAATGTATCTTCATCGGTTGAAATTTCTTCAGAAATTGTTGAATCATCATCAACCAGATATGATGAAGTTACAAATACCAGATCAAGATCGTTAAATATCGGTACAGGTGATTCGATAAGATTTAATATATTGCCAAAAGTTTCTCCAAACGGTACTATAGTTCTTTCATTAACTGATTTTAGTTTTGATACAGTAAAAGAAAGTATAAATTTTGGTGAAGGAGATGAAAAAGAAACAGCTACTCTTAAAAATATTAGAAATGTAGATGCAAAACAGGTAAGAGTTAAAAATGGAGACACTTTTATTATAGGAGGCTTAATTCAGGAAAGAGAAATGACTACTAATAATAAAGTACCGATATTGGGAGATATACCTGTTATTGGAGCATTGTTTAATAACCAATCAACTAACAAGGCAAGGTCAGAGCTTATAATTATGATAACCCCTAGAGTCTTGCAGGATGAAGATGAGAAGCAGGAACTTGTAAAACTTTAAAATATTCTTCTTGCATGATAAATTTATATATATAAAACAGGTAAAATTAGTAAAATGTCACAAGAAAAAATAACAGAAAAAATCAAAAGCAGTATTGATTTGCAGTATTTAAAGAAGTTTTCACTCGAAGATATGAGCGAAAATAAATTTATTCCTATAAATAAAATGGATAATTATTTGATTGTGGGTATTCAGGATACAAACAATAAAGACGGCAGAAATGCGGTATTAACTAAAATTGTATTGAACACAAAATTAAAACCAAAAATTGTTTCATTGACGTCAAATCAATTTGATTATCTTTTAAATTACGGTAAAGAACTGATAACCATGAGCGAAGATAATGACGAAGCTATTTCTGTCATGGACGATGACATGGTTTCAATTGAATCTTCGGGTAAAAAAGAAAGTGATTTAGAAGAAGCTCCAAAAAAACGTCTGGGAGACCAGTTGCTGGAAGATGGAATAATTACTCGCGAGCAGTTGGAAGAGGCGCTTTTTCACAGTAAACAATCAGGAACTCCAATTGGATCAGTGCTTGTTAAATTAAAATTTATAACGGTTGAACAGCTTCGTATGGCACTTTCAAAGCAACAAGGTATTGAAAGTGCCGAAGAACGCGATTTAGAAATTGATCCTGCTGTTATTAAGCTTTTACCGGAAGATTTTATTAAAGAAAATAAAGTTGCTCCACTCAGGACGGACGGAAAAGTGATTGTTGTCGGGATGGTAAATCCGAACGATATGCAGGTTTTAAACGATATTATTTATCTTACGGGTTTAAAGCCGAATCCTATGATTTTAACTCATATTGAGTTTGAACAATGTATTAAAAACTTCTTTGAAACTGTTAAAGAAACAGAAAAAATTCTTGAAGAAATCAAGACTGAAACGCTTGATATTCTTGATAATGAAGAGGATGTATGGGATCAATTTGAAAAAGAAGTTGAAGAAGATTCAAATCTGGTAGCGAAATTTGCAAGTTCGATTATAACAGAAGCTATTGATAAAGAAGCGAGCGACATACATATAGAGCCGCGTATTGATGGTTATGTAGTCCGGTATAGGATTCAAGGCATTTTGCAGAAGATTTTTGATATACCTAAAAAAGCAGAGAGTTCAGTTATATCAAGATTAAAAGTGCTTGCAAGGATGGATATAGCCGAACATAGAAGACCCCAGGACGGGCATCTTTCACTTAAATATAACAATAGAGTTTATGATTTGAGGGTAAGCACCCTGCCGGTTAATCAGAAAGAAAAAATGGTAATAAGAGTACTGGCTCCTGATATGAATGCAAGGAGAGGCGAGAACAAAATAAAGCTAGCCGGAGCAACAACTGCTGATCTTGAAAAAATTGAACTTATGACAACTAAACCTCATGGAATTATTCTGGCGGCAGGACCTACCGGAAGCGGTAAAACAACGACTTTATATTCAATTTTAAATAAAATTAATAATGATCATGCAAATATCACAACAGTTGAAGATCCTGTAGAAATTAAAATTGACGGGATAAATCAGGTGCAGGTTAATCCCAAAGCGGATATTACATTTGCATCGTGTATAAGATCAATATTAAGACAAGATCCTGATGTTATAATGATAGGTGAGATCAGAGACTATGAAACACTTGAGGCAGCAATTCATGCTTCTATTACGGGACACCTTGTTTTAAGCACAATTCATACTAATACAGCAGCAGCAACAGTTACAAGGCTAGTTGAAATGGGAGCTGATAATCATCTTGTCGCAACTTCTCTGGAAGGAGTTGTTTCTCAAAGGCTTATAAGAAGATTATGCCCTAAATGTAAGGAAATATACGAACCGACAGAAAAAGAACTCAGATACGTTACAATTTCAAATGAAGACAGAGAAGATTTTATGAACAGTGTAATTTATAAAGCTAAGGAAGAAGGTTGCGAAAATTGTGAAGGGACTGGTTATATAGGCAGAATGGGGCTTTATGAAATACTTCCTGTAAATAAAGAAATTAAAAAGTTAATAGCAACTAATGCCACAGATAATGAAATAGAAGAAATAGCGATTAGTTGCGGAATGAAAACACTTCAAAACAGCGGATTAAATGCTGTTTTGCATGGAGAAACATCAATTGCCGAATTTGTAAGAATAATTGGCGTAGTGAGCGATTAAAAATAAGAGAATAATTTTGTATGGCTTTTTTTAGTTATGAAGCTTTAAGAGGAAGCGAAAGAATTAATGGAAAAATCGAAGCGGATTCTTTAAAAGAAGTCCGTGAATTATTGCGGAAACAAAATTTGCTTCCTATTAGAATGAACGAACTAGGAGCGGTTGATCGTTCTGCTAAAATAGGGAAAAGCAAGGCTAAAAAAGTCAAGATTAAAAAATTAAGTATGCGAGAAAAAATAGATTTTACTAATATTATGTATACATTTTCGAATGCAGGAATTTCAATGGTAGAATCTTTATTTTTTATAGAAATTAATACAGAAAGTGAAAATATTAAAAATATTGCAATGGAGACGAGAAGACAAATTCTGGCAGGTTCAAGCTTGAGCAGCGTACTGGAAACTTACCCCAAGATTTTTGATGATATATATATTGGATTAATAAAAGCTGGAGAAGAATCCGGAGAACTTGAAGCAACGATGAAAAGATTATCTTATTTGTTGGAAAAACAGGACAATCTGGCAAGTAAAATCATATCTACATTAGCATATCCTGTTTTTGTTATGATAATAGCTGTTTTGGTAACTATTTTGCTTTTAACATTTGTATTTCCTGCTTTTCAGGGAATGTATGAGCAGATGGGAAGTGATTTGCCATTAATAACATCATTTTTTATGTCTTTAGGTTTGTTTTTACAAAATCACTGGTATGTAATCCCTTTATTTTTTGCTTCTTTTATAGGTTTTTTCTATTTTATTTTTAATTGGGAAGTATCAAAGAAATTTTTAGATGGATTAGCATTGCAAATACCGGTTTTTGAAAAATTTGTCAGGTTTACGTCAATATCAAATTTCATCTTGGTTTTAAGAGTGGCATTTGAAGCAGGTATTCCCATGGTAGATAGTCTTATGTTGGCGAATCATACCGTAACCAATCTTGTTTTAAGGGAAAACTTGAGAAAGGTGACAATTGATGTGCAATACGGTAAACCTTTATCAGCTTCACTTAGAAACTCAAAGGTTTTCCCGGGGATAGTAATGTGTTTATTAGCAACAGGTGAAGAAGCAGGTTCACTTACGGAGATGTTAAAACAAACGGGAGAATACATTGATGAGCAGATCGACAGAGTTGTTGACCTGTTGGGTAAATTATTTGAACCGTTTCTATTTTTGATAATCGGAGGAATTGTTCTAACTCTTGGATTAGCTTTATACTTGCCATTGTTCCAGGCGTATGCAAATATGTGATAGATAAGAAAAAAGGATAAAGATTATGACGAATGAAAAATATTTAACCGAAAATGAAACAGAACGGGATGAATTGATGAAACCTACTCTTTCTGGATTTTGGTCAGAAAAAGTTTATGTGATAACAGATGATTATGAAATCAAGGGCTATGTTTTTATGCCGAAAACCGGGCGAAAAAACAGGGTTTTATCTGATATCTTAAATAGTGAAAGGCGTTTTGTTGCGATCAAAGATGCTGAAATGCGTTGCAGAAATTCAACTGAACAAAAGGTTGAAGTAAGTAATTTTATACAATTAAATTTAGATTCAATTGTTTTGATCAGACCTTGTATTGAAGGATAAATTTTTAAAAATGGAAATTTTCAGGGAAGTAAATCTCATATTTCAACGAAGTTTTTTACTTGTTAAATATAATTTAGTTTTAACTTTGCCGTTTTTATTTTTTTGGTTGCTGCTTGGATTTGTGTTGCAGCCTTTAGCTGTTACCGGGGCGGGACAGGGAATTTTATTTACCTTATTGTTAGTTTTGGGTTTAATAGCAGCTTTTTTGTCAGGCTGGTTAAATATGTTTAAAAAAAGTGTTGAATCGCCTGTGGATAAAAATTTGTCTGATGATAAGCATACGGAGGATTCTTTTTCTCTTTTTAGGGAATTTTTCCCTGGAGTAGGAAAATATTTTTGGAAAATAGCCCTCGGGTTGGTGAGTTTATTTATAATGTTTAACATATTAATGTTAATAATTGAAATAATTATAATTCCTCTATTCGGGGCTTTTGAAAGTTTTTCTCAGGAAGATTTAGTGAAAGCTATGAATAACCCGGAAGGGATTTCCAGGTTTTGGGCAGAGATCAGTGAAAATGACCGGTTAAGAATTTTTAAAATAGCCGGAGTTGAGGCTTTATTTACTATTTTATATTTATATGTGACTATGTTTTGGAGTCAGCTTGTTGTGTTAAACGAAGATTCTCCTTTTAGTTCTTTCAAAAAGAGTTTTAAAGTTATAATGAAAGATCCTCAGAGAACTTCATTAGTTTTCTTTTTAAATTTTATGTTAATAATTTTTATATTTTTTGGAGGAACAATTTTATTGGTAAATCCGGTCATTAAGCTTTTAATGATAGTTTTGTTTGTATATTCGCTTGTTTTTTATGTAATGCAGACATTTGTATATCTTGAAAGAAACGTGGATTTAACGCCGGGAGTTAAAGCGAATCAGTAATAAAAGCTTATGACAGATAAAGTAATAGCTATAGTAGGACCAACAGCGACAGGAAAAACGGAAATTTCAGTTAAACTTGCAAAAAAGCTTGGAGGAGAGATTATTTCTGCGGATTCAAGGTTGGTATACAGAGATTTTAATATTGGCACGGCAAAACCCAGTGCGGAGGAGATGCAGGGGATTCCTCATTACATGATAGATGTAGAAGATCCTCAAAACACTTATACTGCAGGGAGGTATAAAAAAGAAGCCGGTGATAAAATTAAAGAAATTTTAAATAAAAACAGAATCCCAATAGTTGTGGGAGGCACGGGGTTTTATATAAGAGCGCTGCTGGAAGGGCTTGATATTCCTGATATTGACCCTGATCATGAATTCAGGAAAAAAATGCAGGAAATTGCTGAAACCAAGGGAAAAGAGGTTTTGCACTCAAAACTAAAAGTTATTGACCCGGTGATTGCTGAAAAACTTCATCCTAACGACACTTTTAGGGTAATCAGGGCATTGGAAATTCATCAACTGACAGGTGAGCCTGTTTCAGATTTTCAAACATTCAGTAGACCAGAATATGACGTTTTATACATAGGCTTAAACGCCAGGAATAGAGATTTTCTTTATGACAGGATTAACAAAAGAGTGTTGCAAATGATAGATAAAGGACTTGTGGAAGAAGTTAAAATGCTTATAGATAAGTATGGAAGAACAATTTCTGTTTTAAAAACTCTTGGATACAGGGAAATCTGTGATTATTTGAATGGTTTATATTCACTGGAAGAAGCAATAGAGCAGATTCAAAAAAATACGAGAAATTTTGCTAAAAGACAGCTAACCTGGTTTCGGGCAAACCAGGAAATTAACTGGTTTTATATAGATGAAAACACTCCGGATGAAATTTGTGAGCAAGTGATTAAGTTGAAGTCTAACTATAAAACATAAACGTTTTTTGTGCTCTTTACAGTAATTGTTCATGAAGTGTATGATATGGTTTATAATTATAAATCATTATTGTTTTTTTTAGGTGAATTATGCAAATGCAACGAAAAAATATTTTTAAACTGCTTATAAAAGAGCTTTTCAATTTACCTATTTGGATAAAGCAGATTATATTTCTGGAACTACGTGATGAGTTTCAATCTTCAGGGATGAAAAATTATTTAGATTTAATTACAAAAGATACAAGTTTTCAGTTATATATGCCTAAACTCACATATTCAGGCCGAAAAGAATTAGAAAAAAAAACAGGAAAATTTTCTCAGGAAACATATGCAGTGTTAGAGGCAGCTTTTCAGGAACTAAGTGTTATTGAAACTGCTATATCAAACAACTGGAACCTCCATGATTGCTCAAAACACTTTTTGACTGCTGTAGACGAAGAACTTATCGTCAACCCGACTTCTTCTTTTATAAAAGGAACCGCGCTTTATATGAGCGGCAGAATAAGATTGGGTGAATATTTCGTTAAAATTGATAAAATAACAATGGAACAGCTTGATGAAGCTCTAAGAAATCAGAAATATATTGAAGATTCTGTTGGGGATAGACCGGGACTCGCTGATATACTTGTTGATCTTGGTTTTTTAACAAAAGAAGACACAAAGGGAATTTTATTTTTGAAAAAAGATTGTCATAAATATTTTAAACCCGATCTGTTGCAAAAAGAGAACTTGTTAGTTGATACAGAAACAGGGAGCTAAGTTTTTTAATGAAACCGGATCTTCTAGTAAAAACTGAAAGGGGCGGCTTTTCGGAAAAATTTCATTATGGATTTATATCGTTAATTGATGAAAAGTTTAATAAAGTTGCTCAAATAGGAGATGATTGCAATTTGCCATTTCCTTTCCGGTCTTCTGCAAAGCCTTTGCAAGCAAGCGTGTTGCTTGATTCCGGAGCTTTTGATTTTTTGGGTTTAGATCGTTCAGAGCTTGCGGTCATTTGTTCTTCACATACGGGATCTGTTATGCATACAGAAAAAGTGGCGGGAATACTAAAAAAAATCGGGCTAAATGAACAGAATTTACAATGTGGGGCGCATATCCCGCTTGATATTGACGAAAAAAACAGGTTAATAAAAGAGGATAAACAGCCTACAAACCTTCATAACAATTGTTCAGGAAAACATGCCGGGATGTTAGCTGTATGTATTAGAAACAATTGGGATATAAGTGATTATCTTGATGTTAATCATCCGCTGCAGGTTCAGATAAAGCAAAATATTCAGCATTTGTGTCGATTAAAAGAGCTTCCGCCGACGGCTGGTGATGGTTGTTCTGCTCCTGTGCATATTATGCCCTATTTTAACATGGGGGTAGGGTTTTTAAACTTGTTTATAGATGACAAATACATGGAAATAAAAAATGCAATGGCAGAGCACCCATATTTATCAGGCGGAATTGGACGGCTGGATAGCGAGATAATAAATGCGACAAGCGGAAATCTTATAGCAAAAGTTGCTGCTGAAGGGTTGTGCATAGTTGCTAATGTAAATGAAAAAAAAGTTCTTGTTGTAAAAATAGCAGATGCGGATATGAAAGCAAGGTCAATTGTTGTTATAGAGTGCTTGTTACAGTTGGGCTGGTTGTCAAATAGTGTGATATGTGATTCAGATAAATTGAAGTCATTGTTTGATAAGGAAATAAAAAATTTAAAGCAGCAAACAGTAGGTGAAATTAAAACGGTATTTCAGTTTTGAGGAGATTTTTAAAAAATTGGCAAAATAAAGCAGACTTTTTTTTGAGGAGAAATATTCGATTCTCTAGAACTTATAAGGGCAAAAACGAGCCGAAAGACAGTCTTTTTGAGTATTTATCTTTAGAAAAAAGAATCATTGCAGAGGAAAAAGAACAGATTTATTTGAAAAAATATCACCTAGATTGCTTAAAAAACAATTCAACGAAAAGAAATTATCTGGAAAATCTGGCGACCATTGAATTGTTGGAAAACTATATTCAGGTTTATAAAAGCGATATTGAAATCCTGGATATTGGGTCAAAAAACTGGTTTTACGTAGCAGGAGAGTATAATTTCTTTAAATATAACTACTTTGAGAAAGAAATAAGCCTTGATGGTATTGAGATAGATGCTTATAGGTTATATTCAAACCTGTATACTCGTGGAGATTATGCGCTTTATTACACAAAACAGTTAAAAAACTGCAATTATATAGCAAAAAACCTTCTTGATCATCATAAAAATTATGATTATATAACGTGGTTTTTCCCTTTTGTAACGGAAATTCCCCTTCTTGAGTGGGGATTGCCGCTTGATGTGTTCAAACCCACAGAAATGTTGGAACATGCAGTAAATCTGCTCAGGCAAAACGGGCTTATGCTCATTGTTAATCAGGACAAAAATGAGTGTAGAATTCAGGAAACGCTTTTAAAAAAATTGGGGCTTAATTATGAGCTGAAAAATGAATTTGAAAATTCTTTTTTGGATTACGAGCACAAAAGATTTATAACATTGGTGTA
>CAYZIV010000017.1:0-6323 GCA_964478475.1 uncultured Gammaproteobacteria bacterium
TGAATATGATTACAATCGCAGAAGGAGGTTTGACTGTAATAAGTGAAAACATTCAACGGATAAGAGAGTTGTCAATTCAGGCAGCTAATGAAACTAATGGTACGGCAGAAAAAAATGCTATACTTTCGGAAATCAAGGCACGTCTTGCAGATGTAGATAGAATCTCAGCTTCATCCCAATTTAATAATCTTAATCTGTTAGATGGAAATTTAACAAGTTGTAAACTTCAAATTGGAGCGGGTTCAACCACTGTTAATGTAATAGATATATCAACAGTTCTTTCTTCAGGATCAGGATCCACTGCTTTAGGAATCGATACGGTTAAGACCATAACTGGTGATAATTGGTCATCAGATGATGTAAGAGATTATATTGCGCTGTTGGATGAAGGTTTGTCAACAATTAATACAAGACGATCAGATTTAGGAGCTTATCAAAATAGACTTGAGAGTGCCCTTGATAACTTGAATATTATGACTGAAAACTTACAAGCCGCTGAATCCAGGATTAGGGACCTTGATGTTGCCAATGAAACAGCAGCTATGACCAAACATCAAATATTGCAGCAGGCTTCGGCAAGTGTTCTGTCTCAAGCTAATAGAATGCCTCAAATTGCCCTGTCTCTATTAGGAAACTAATAAAAACAAAATAAAAACAAAATAATAATATACTCGAAGTATCATTAAAACCCACACACGATACTCTCCCTGTAATAAATCCCCAAGGTTAGCTCAATTGCTAACCTTTTTTTTGCAAATTTTTTGAGGAATTAAAAACATTTATTTATAATTGAAGTTAATAAGCGATAGAATGTATAATTAATGATAAAATTATTTCGAGGCAAAAAAAATGAAAATTAAAAGAAAAACAGTTTTTATATTTCTTTTTATAGTAGGGGCTTTTATACTTACTATACTCCTTTTGAATTTCTTAAATAAAGAAGAAAAAGAAGTTTTAACGGATAAAAATTCTGTGCAGGTTTATTTTATAAGAATATATGATGAAAATAATTATAAATTGACGTCTGTAAGAAGAAAAATATATGAAAATGAAAGTAGAATTGAAGTAGCTCTTGCAGAATTATTGAGAGGTCCTGTGAGAAAAGAATTGAATTCAGGTTATTTTACAGAAATACCAGAAGAAACAGAACTTTTAAGCATAAAAAATGACTCGGAGAGAATAATTGTTAATCTTTCAAAAGATTTTGAAGAGGGCGGAGGTTCATCCAGTATGACATTAAGAGTTGAGCAGCTAATTAATACTGTTCTTGATTCTGTTGATAAAAAGGCTGTTTATCTTGAATTGGACGGAAAACAGGTCCAACATATTGGTGGAGAGGGTGTCGTCATTCCTCAGCCCTTGAGCAGAAATCTTACAGCAGGGCAAGAGTTGTAGAGAATTTAAATGAAACTTAATGAATTTGATTATAACCTTCCCCAAAGCTTGATTGCTCAAGTTCCTTCAAAAAAAAGGGAGGAATCTTCTCTATTAGTTATGAATAGGGAAAATAAAATCATCAGCCATAAAAAGTTTTTAAATATAATTGAACTTCTCTCGGAAAAAGATGTCCTTGTTTTGAATAATACAAAGGTAATTCCTGCACGTCTTATTGGAAAAAAGTCAACAGGAGCGGTAGTTGAAGTTTTTTTGCTTTCATTGACTGATGTTAAAAATGTTTGGCAAGTTTTAATTAAACCTTCAAAACGAGTTAAAGAAGGTACAGAAATTATTTTTTCCGAAGAGTTAAAAGCAAAAGTGCTTCAACGAGAAGAAGACAAATGGTTGGTTGAACTTATTTATGAAGGAAATTTTGACGAAATAATAAATAAAAATGGGGAAATGCCTCTTCCTCCATATATTCAAAGAAAACAAGTTGATGAAAAAATAAAACAGCTTGATCTTGAAAGATATCAAACTGTTTTTGCTCAAAATCCTGGATCAGTGGCTGCTCCTACAGCAGGTCTTCATTTTTCCGAAGAGATTCTGGATAAATTAATAGAAAAGAAAGTTGAAATTTGTTATGTGAATTTAAACGTAGGATTTGGAACCTTTAAGCCTGTTAAAGTTGAAAATATTTTAGACCATAAAATGGACAGAGAATATTATGAAATACCTCAAAAGACAGTCGAAACAATAAAAAAAGCAAAATTAGAAGGAAAAAATATCGTTGCGGTGGGTACTACAACAGTCAGAACATTGGAAACAGCATCTGATTCTAAAGGAAATATAATATCTTTGTCCGGTTGGAGTGAGCTTTTTATTTATCCCGGATATGAATTTAAAATTGTCGATAAATTAATTACAAATTTTCATTTGCCAAAATCAACCTTAATAATGCTTGTTTCGGCCTTTGCGGGTAAAGAATTTGTTTTTCAAGCTTATGAAGAAGCGGTGAGCAAAAAATATAGGTTTTTTAGCTACGGTGATTGTATGTTTATTGAATAACAATTAAATTAATAGCCTTTAATCCAATAGATATCTTTATTTCTCTTCAATAGTTATTCCGGAAAGTTTGCAGAAAGTGTTTAAATTATGTGTTACTTTTTCAACTTTTTTAATATAAAATTCATTTTCCATTTTTTCCGCTAAATTAAGAGCTTTTAAATACGTTCTATAAGCGCAATTGCACATATAATCCTTGTTTGTTTCATTTAGGGATGCATTTTCCTGATAAACTTTTCCAAAAGCAAGATATAATTCTGTTAATAGAGGTTGAAGATTATTTGCTTCAGCTAATTCAAGAACACTTTCAATATTAATTTGCGCGCCTTCTAAATCTCCTTCTATTATTTTTATTTCTGCCAGAAGTTTTGAAAGAAGAATTATGGCAATATAATTATTAATATTAGGTTTTTGGGCAACATCAAGAGCTTTTTCGGTTATTTCTTTTGCTCTTTCCGGATTACCTGTTTCTAATTCGGCTGCTGCTGCAAAATACCAGGCATAAAGTGCTCCGGTGGCCATTTTGTTCTCGGAACAATAATTTGCTATTTCATTATAAATAGTCATTGCATTTTTATAATATTGAAAATGTTGATAGAAAAAGCCGCTTAAAAGTTTTATTAGAGCGAAAAGATTGTAATCCCTGTTCTCTTTAGCAACAGGTAATGCTGAATAACATAAATTTCTTGCATTTCCATAATTTCCGTTGATAGTTTCTGAAATAATGTTTATAAATAACCATTGTAATTTCATTTCATCTGTTTGGTTTTCTGAAAAACCTTTTGTCATTAATTTTTCAATAGTGTTTTCATAAGAATTTATATTGCCTTGAATTAAAGAAAATAGTGCTTGACCTAAGAGAGCTTGTTTTTCGTAATCTAATCTTTTTTCTTTTTCTGCTTTTGATGCTATTTTATTTAGTATTTCAAAAGCCGCTGCTTTTCCTTGGAAAATTAATGCTTTAGCTAGAATGAGTTCGGTTTCATATTCAATTGTTTTGATGTCATCAATAGATAAACCAGATATTGTTTCTTTTTTTGTTATCAGTTTATTTAAAAATGGGAGAGTTTCGTTTTGAGCCATTACTATTGCTTCTTCTAGCCGCCCCATGTTAAAAATAGCGTCAAGTTTAGAAAAATTGATGAACATCATTTTGGGGGAAGACTGATCTTCATCAATCAACAAAGTCGCCTTTTCTGCGCAATCAAGAACTCCTGAAAAATCCCCTTTTAATTCGCAGCTTCGGGATAAATATCCTATTAATTCAATAAGTTTTACAGTATTTTCTTGATAAGTGTATTTTTCGATGCTTTTTTCCAGATATTTTATGGCAACCGAAGGATTTAGTTCATAGTTTGCTTTGCCTATTTGTTCGCTTATAGTAAGTTGCTCTGTTTCTTTTTGTTCATTTGAGATTTGTGATTCATTAAGCAATTCATATACTTTAATTTGTTTATCTGTATATGAAATGTTGTCTCCAAGTGAAAACGCTTATCGGTCTGCATTTTTATAATTAGATATTTTAATTTCATTATCATTTATATATTCTGCAAGTTCTGATAAAAATGCGCGGCTTACTTCAGTCTTGATTGTTAGAGACATTAGTATTTTTAAGCTAATTTCTTCAATTTTTTCACTGTGAGTGATTCTTTCAAATATAATTTTCCATAAAATTAAATGTTTAAAAGTAAGAGTATTTTCATCGTATACAGAAAAAATGCCATTATTTATAAGAAGTTGAAGAGTTTCCTGCATTTTTTGATCATCAATTTCGGTTACAGCTTGGACGAGTTTTGGAACAAACTTGAATCCGAAAAGAGCAGCTGTGTAAATTATTTTTTTTGCTTGAGGTGAATTTTCTTCAATTAAATCAAGGCGTTCGTTAAAAAGATAAGAAAATTCAGGAAGCGTATCAATGTCACTGTATTTATAATTAAATTTCAAATCTTGTTCTTCTGCGTAAATTGCGCCTATCTGGAATAAATACCACAATACCTGTTCGGCATATATTGGCAATCCTTTTGATTGTCTGAAAATTTTATATTTTAAGTTATCAGATAAAATATCATTATTATTTAACATACTGAGCATTACAGCATTTAATTCTTCATTGTTTAGAGGCTTCAGCAGTATGCTTAAAAATTGTTTTGATAAAATTTGTTCAGGGAAAAATTTTGCCAGATCTATAGAGTTATTGTGATTAATAATTAAGAAGTTTTTATTATCTAAAAATCCTTTTTTTAGAAGAAATTTTATGCACTCAAAGGAAGCTTTATCCATATATTCAAAATCTTCAATGACAAAAACAAGGTCAGATTTTTTGTTTAGCATAAAAAAGATGGTTTGTATTGAGTGCTGAATTGATTTGCGGTTTTTTTCGATATTGTCTGAGAAATTTACGTGTTCATTGATAATTAATCTTAGAACGTTATCTATTGTTTTAATATCAGTTATTTGAAGATTAGTTTCCAGCGTTTTTTTGAATATTTTTTTAATCTCTTCTTTCTCTGTATTTAAAATAGATATTCCAAAAAGTGTACATATTAAATCACGGAAAAAAGAATAAGGAACATTTTTCTTTTCAGGTTCACACTGCCCTACTAGCCAGATAATATTTTGATCTTTTATATTTTGGTTAAGAGATGAAATAACAGTTGTTTTTCCTGTTCCGTCGGGCGCAGATAACCCTATTAGATATCCTTTATCTGATTTGCATATTAGCTCTTGCAGCAAGCCGCCTGCTTCTGTTCGCCTTAATTCTTTTCTGAATTCATCTTGAGAAAAATCTTTGTTATTTTCTTTGCATTCCTCTTGACTTGTTTTTTCTGCAGAAATCGGTTCTTTTGCTTGATAATCATCAGGATTTTCCTGTTTAACAGTAACTTCTTGTTTTATTGGTTCTTTTTGATCAGGTTCTAGAGAATTGATTTCTTTTTCGGTTTTTTGAATTGTTTTTTGTGGAGGATGTTCTTTAACAGCAGAAGTTTCTGATTTTATAGTTTTTATTTCAGCTTCTTTCTTTTTGACCTGTTTTTTAAATATTTCTATACCGCATTTTCTGCAATTTGTTACATGCGGGAAATTAGGGGTTTTGCACTCAGGGCAAAACCTTATAAGAGTAAGATTACATTTTATGCATTTAGGCTGCCCGATTTTATTTGGTTCTTTACATCTTGGACAGATTGTTTTTATTTTAAGACCGCAGTTTACACATACCTTGCTATCTTTTGAATTTTTTTCCTTACAACGAGGACATATCATTTATATTTTCCCTTTAACGATCCGTTTAGGCAAAAGATCTTACAGTAAAACTAAAAAATAAATAGGAAGTGAAATAAGCTATATATGTATAATTTGCATAAATTAAGAATAATTTATTAATTATTCTTCAGCAGTTTCTTCACTAACTGCTGATGCAGGTGCTGCTAATTCCGCTTCTTCTTCTGCCTCTATTTCTTCTGCAGTTGCAGGTTCTTCAACTTTTACTACAACAGTATCAAGATTTAATGTTGGTTTAACATTTTCAGGATATTCAATATCTCCAACTGTAATAGAATCTTCATAATTTTCCAGCTTAGAGATATCTATTTCTAAGAAGGAAGGAATATTGGCCGGTAGACATTCAACTTCAATTTGAGTTACGGGTTGAATAAGATCTCCTCCCATCTTCACAGCTGGAGAAGTGCCTGTTAATTTAATGGGAATGGTCATTTTTAATTTAACATCACTTTTGATTGCTTGAAATTCTACGTTTAAAATTTCGTCTTTCATAGATTTTTTTTGAACAGTTTTAACTACTGAATCAAAAGATTCTTTACCTATTTTTAAATTAAAAATAGCATTTCTGTCCTTTTTATAATTCATTGCGAACTCTTTGACGT
>CAYZIV010000017.1:6423-10692 GCA_964478475.1 uncultured Gammaproteobacteria bacterium
CTTCTTTTACATCTTTCGGGTTTCCCGGTCCATTAGAAAACAGAACTGAATCAAATCCTGATTCAAGAATAGTTTTAGCTGAAATATCATAAGGTAAAACATGTATTTCGTTGCCAAAAGAACTAATATAATTGATTATGCTGTTTTTTATACCGAGATCAATAAGTGCAATTTTGCCTGTATTTCCTTCTATTAGCTTTGAGGAAGTTCGAGATACCTGATTTACAATATTTGAAGGGAATGTAAATTCATTTAATTTTTGCCTTGTTGAGTTTGTTATTTCTTCTGTAGTTAATAAGCAATTCATTGCTCCTTTTGTGCGGATTTTTTTTGTGAGCATTCTTGTATCAATGTCTTCAATGCAGATAATATTATTTTTCTTTAAATAGTCTTTGATTTTTTCAGTGCTTTTCCAATTAGATTCTGTGCCAGAGAGCTCTTTTACTATAAAACCGCTGACTTGTATTTTGTCAGATTCTATATCTTGGTCATTAACCCCATAATTTCCAATAAGAGGATAAGTCATCACTACTATTTGCCCTGCATATGAGGGATCTGTAAGGATTTCCTGATAACCTGTCATTCCTGTGTTAAAGACAATTTCTCCAACTGTAGTTCCATCAGCTCCGCAGGATTTTCCATTTATTTCCGTACCGTCTTCCAGAATTATATGAGCTTTCATTTTTTTACCATTTTTATTCTTAATAACATTTTATTCGCTAATTTTTTTAAACAAAGTTTTTTATTTTTTTCCAGGCTCAATACTATTACTATACCAGTAATTTTTGTCGTTGATGATATAATTAAGATCGATGATGAGACGTTTATTATGAAAAAAGTAGCTATACAAACGCTTGGGTGTAGGACCAATCAACTTGAATCTTCAATAATAACAGATAGTTTTGTTGAATATGGCTGGAAAATAGTTGATTTTAATGATTATGCAGATATTTATATAATAAATACGTGTACTGTAACTGAAAAAAGTGATAATTCTTCCAGATACTATATTCGTAAAGCGAAAAACATAAATTCTGATGCAAAGATTATTGTTGCAGGTTGTTATCCACAAGTTGCTTTTGAAGAAATTTCTAGGATAGAGGATGTTGACCTTGTATTAGGGAATACGGAAAAGCTCGATATTGCTGATTTAATTATTAAAGATGATATTTTGGGTCAAAATAACGGAAAAGTTTATGTTTCTGACATTATGCAGGAAGAAAAATTCAAGAATAAAACCGTTTTATCAGCATCAGGAAGAGTAAGGGCGAACATAAAAATACAAGATGGCTGTAATTACAGGTGTTCTTATTGCATAATTCCTTTTGCAAGAGGAAAAAGTAGGAGTGATGCTCTTGAAAATATAATAAATCAGGTTAAAAATGTTGTTGATAAAGGGTTTAAAGAAATTGTTTTGTCTGGAATTCATCTTGGACAATGGGGACTTGATTTAAGACCGAAAAATACACTGTTAAAACTTTTACAAGAGTTAGAAAAGATCCCCGGCTTAAAAAGATATAGATTAAGTTCGTTAGATCCTATGGAAATCAGTTCTGAAATTGTTGAGTTTCTTGCTAATTCTCAAAAATTTTGCCGTCATTTACATATATCACTTCAAAGCGGAGATAATGAAATTCTCAGCAAAATGAAAAGACGTTATACCGTTGAAAATTATACCCAGTTAATTAATACGCTCGTTGAAAAAATTCCTTTTATAAATATTGGAAGCGATATAATAACAGGGTTTCCGGCAGAAACAGACAGCCAGTTTGAAAATACCTATCAAAATCTTAAAAATCTTCCCATAGGTTATATTCATGCATTTACATATTCTAAAAGGAAGGGAACATATGCTGCTTCTATGCGTGATCAAGTTGATGAAAAGATTAAAAAACAGCGTACGGCTGTTTTAAATGAACTTGCAAAACAAAAAATGATTGAATTTAGAAAAAAAATGTTAGGGAATGTTTTTGAAATTATTGTGGAGACTTCCCGTGACAAATCTAACGGTTTATTAAAGGGCATGACTGATAATTTTGTTTCTGTGTTGTTTGAAGGAGACGATGAGCTGAAAAATCAGCTGGTGAAAGTTAAAATAACTTCAATTAATGGAAAAAACACTTATGGAGTGGTTGTAGAGTAATTATTTTTTAGTTTTCAAATCATTTAAAAGAAGTCTGTCACTATAGTTTTTTTCTAGAAAGTTTATAAAATTATCAGATATGTCAGGATTTTCGTTCCATTTTTTAGACAGGTCTAAAAAGAATTTCATTTCAAACTTTTGATGAGTAAGATTTTTTATGTATTCATCGGTTAAGTGAATATAGTCTTCTTTTTGCACAGGACGCGGGCAAAGTCCATATGGCAGATTCGCCCAGCGTTTATTCTCAGGATTTGTATATTCAGAATAAGGATTATTCATTACAAGGTTGCCTTCATCATCGAGTTTTGAGGGATATATCCGGCATGCAAGAGGTCGGCAATCATAAATTCCGCACCTGCCTATAATTCCTTCAAGCTCTGCTGAGCCATATTCCTGTGCATCCCATTCGTGTAAAAATATGCATTTATGATTAAGATCATAATATTTACTTAAAATTAACTTTAGAAAGATTTCATAATAGCGGGGTTCTCCACTATCTGTAAAAATAAAAACAGGTTCTTTTCCAAGCAGTTTTTCGAGCTTTTCTGGCTTGACCTCTTGAACTCCACAGAAAAAAAACGGGTCTATATCTATTGTTCGCATGATTCTTAGGATATCAAAGCCGGTTATTGGTACCCGAAAAGCTCTACAGCAACCTCCAGAGCATGTTTTACATACTTTCATAGATCTTAGCCTTTAGTTTAAATAATAGTTTATATTTTATAGTATTATTAAGTATGTTTCAATACTGGATTTCTTGCGGCAGTCACCTCATCAACTCTTGAAACAGGCGAATTAACAGGTGAGTTTAAAACTTGCTCGGGGTTTTCTCTGATTTCTTTTGCAATTTTATTCATTATATTTATAAAATTATCGAGAGTTTCTTTTGTTTCTGTTTCAGTGGGTTCGATCATCATTGATTCAGACACTATAAGGGGAAAATAAATTGTAGGCGGATGAATTCCATAATCAATAAGTTTTTTTGCAATTTCCAGGGTATTAATACCCTGTTCTTTTTGGGTATCACCTGATAATACAAATTCATGCATGCATTTCTGGTTATAGGGTAGTTTATAAAGATTTTTCAGTTCTTCTTTTAAATAATTTGCATTAAGAACCGCGTCTTCGCTGGCTTTTTTTAGTCCGTCTTTTCCCATCATCAGAATATAAGCGTAGGCTCTCACAAAAATTCCAAAATTTCCATAGTAGGGTTTAACTTTTCCTATAGAATGTTTGATATTATAGTCAAAGTAATATTTTTCACAGTCAAAAGCAATTAAGGGAACAGGTAAGTATTCAGCTAATTCTTTTGTGACCCCGATAGGTCCTGACCCGGGGCCTCCGCCTCCATGAGGAGTGGAAAAAGTTTTGTGCAGGTTTACATGAACTATATCAAATCCCATAAGTCCCGGGCTTGTTATGCCCATGATTGCGTTTAAATTTGCGCCATCGTAATAAAGTAGCAGACCATTTTCTTTTGCCAGTTTTGATATTTCTGTAATTTCTTCTTCAAAAATCCCCAGAGTGTTTGGATTTGTGAGCATAATTGCTGCAACTTCAGTTGTTATTAAAGATTTTAATTCTTCTGTATTGACCTGTCCTTTTGAGTTAGAAGCGACTTTTACTACATCAAATCCGCACATTTTTGCTGAAGCTGGATTTGTGCCATGAGCAGAATCAGGAATTATTATTTTTGTGCGGTTTTCTCCCCTATTTTCAAAATACTTCTTAACAATCAGCATTCCCGCATATTCACCATGCGCGCCAGCTGCAGGCTGAAGCGAAACCGCATCCATTCCTGTTATTTCTGCCAAAGCCTTTTGTAGGTTATACATCAATTCAAGTGAACCCTGAGAGTATTCTTCTCCCTGCTCCGGGTGAACTTCAGTAAAATCTGTCAGTCCTGCAAGTTGTTCGTTAATTTTTGGATTGTATTTCATCGTGCAGGATCCAAGCGGATAAAAAACCGTGTCTATACAAAAATTTTGTCTTGAGAGATTTGTAAAATATCTTACAACTTCAAGTTCAGTCAGCTCTGGGAGTGTAAGGTCTTCTTTGCGTAAGTGTTTTTTAGGAATTAGCTCTTCCAGAGGCGTCTTTTTAACTCCTGATTTTGAAAATTTTAT
>CAYZIV010000018.1:0-10684 GCA_964478475.1 uncultured Gammaproteobacteria bacterium
ATAGAAGTGAAACACAGCTTAATATAGCAGTAAATTCAAATTTTTGTTTCTCAAGAGAAAAGGCGGTGGTTTTTAATTCCCGGTATATTTCATTAAAATCTTGAAGAGATTCCGCTCTGAAATATTTTCCGTTTGTAATATTTGCTATTTCAATAAGAGTTCCTTCATCAATTGATGAAACATGTCTTTCCTGTACTATAGCTCCTTCTTTTGTTCCAACACCTATGGTAAAAGCTCTTGTATTCTCACTTTTAGCTATTTTAGCCGCAGCTATCGGCGGAATTCCCTGATTGCTTTCTCCATCAGTAAGAAGAATTATTACGAGTTTGTCGTTTTGATTTTTATTCATTGAAAGTGTGTTGACGGCAGTGTCTACGGCTGAACCTATAGCGGTTCCCGGACGAAGGTCATTTAAAGACAGTTCAGATAATGAGGAAATAATTTTATGATGTTCTGTTGTTGGGCTCAAAACAACATATGAGCTCCCATAAAAATATTCAAGACCAACATTTATTTCCTGAGGGATCTTTTTTAGAAATTTAATAGCAGTATCTCTTACAGCACTTAGCCTATTAGGTTTTATGTCATTTGCTTCCATGCTTAGTGATATATCAAAGACCAGCATTAATCTAACCGGGTTAATAGGTACTTCCAGTGAAGCATAAGGTCTTGCAACTGCTAAAACACCTATAGTTACAGCGGCTATAAATAAGATAGAAAAAAATTTTTTTTTGAAATCTTTTGTTTGCTCTACAGCTTTTTCCAGAAGTTCAATTCTGCTGAATTTAGCGCCTTTAATGCGGTTTTGTCTGGCAAAATGTTTTTCTAAACGGTAAAATAGCGGCAAAATTAATATTAAAATTAAAGCCAAAGGCCATTCAAAGCCAAATCCGTACAAAATTACCTCCTATTTGAATAATTAATTAGAACTTCAGCAATGTCGGAGTTAGTATAAATTTTAACAGGATCAAGTTTTAAAACCGAGAAAATTTCGTTAATTTTTTTATTTTCAGCATCAAGAAGTTCTTTGTATTTATTGGTGATTTTTGAATTAGAAGTATCTAAAACAAGATCTTTTCCTGATTCGGGGTCATAAAGGTTTATATATCCAACGTCAGGAATGTTTTCCTCAATAGGGTCAACTACATGAACAGCTGTAAATTTATTTTTGACAGCAATTTCTCCTAATTCTTTTCCCCAGGAACAGTCTTTATATATAAAATCAGATGCAAAAAATACTGACTTTTTTTTCCCAATAATATTTGTTAACTTTGAAAAATTAATCAAATTGCTACTGTATCCTTGGTTTGAGCAATTGATGTTTGATTTATAGTCCAGCAGCTTTTTTATGATCTTATAAGCCTGTTTTAAGCCCTTTTCCGGAGTAATTATTTCTTTTATGTCTTTATCAAACAGCACCGCTCCAATTTTATCTCCTTTTTTATAGGATATATAGCATATAAGAGCTGCAAATTTGACCATAATATCTTTCTTGGTTGTAAAAAATGACCCAAAATCCATAGAAGAGCTTATATCTAAGATTAGCCAGACAATATTATCTCTTTCTTCTTCATAAACCCGTATATAAGGCTTCCCTGTTCTGGCTGTAGCATTCCAGTCAATATTTCTAATATCATCATTAATTACATAATCTCTTATTTCTTTGAAATCAAGCCCATGGCCCTGGAAAATTGAACTATAATCGCCTTGAAGATGAGTTTCAAGCTTCTTAACCGTTTTTAATGTTATTTTTTGCAGAATTTTTTCTGCAATTAAAAAAGAATCTTCAACGTTTAAATCTTTTTTAGGCATTTTTTAGTATTTCAGGGTATGGTGTTTCAATATTGGAAACTATTTTATCAACTATGAAATCCTGATTAATTCCTTGCGCAAGTCCTTCGTAACTCAATATAATTCTGTGTCTGAGGCATTCTTTTGTTACGGATTTAATGTCTTCAACGGTGACATATGTTCTTCCGTTTATAAATGCACGTGCTTTTGAAGCTTGAGTAATAGCTAATGAGCCTCTGGGGCTTGCTCCGTAGTGAATAAATGGTTTTATATTGCTTAAATTTGGGTTTGCAGAAGGATTTCTTGTTAAAGAAACAATTTCTACAATGTAATGAATAAGTTTAGGGTCTATAAAAATATTGCTAACAATGTTTCTATAATTTAAAATATCTTCGCAGTTCATTAAAACATCTACTTCAGGAATTTTTCCGTTAATCATTCTCTCTACTATTGCAGTTTCTTCATTTTTATCAGGATAATCAACTAATATCTTGAACATGAATCTATCTAGCTGGGCTTCAGGTAAGTTATAAGTCCCTTCTGTTTCTATCGGATTCTGAGTTGCAAGCACAAGAAAGGGTTCTTGTAATTTTATGCTTTCTTTTCCTATGGTAACTTGTTTTTCTTGCATCGCTTCTAAAAGAGCGCTCTGGACTTTAGCAGGAGCCCTGTTTATTTCGTCAGCCAGTATTAAATTAGCAAAAATTGGACCGTAAGAAGTGGAAAAATCACATTGATTTTGATTAAAAATTCTTGTGCCTGTGAGATCAGCCGGAAGCAAATCAGGAGTAAATTGAATTCTCTTAAAATTGGCGTCAATTATCCGGGAAATAGTATTAAGAGTAAGGGTTTTAGCTAAACCGGGAGAGCCCTCCAAAAGAATGTGCCCGTTTGCAAGTATTGCAATAAATATTTTTTCAACCATGTTGTGCTGGCCGACTATTACTTTTTTGACCTCATAAATGGCATCTTTAAATTTTTCAGATACTGTTTTGATTTCCGAGTTTTCCATTATTTCAATTTCTTTAGACAATTGTTATTTTCTCCCATATTCATATTATATTGTATAAGATAAAAAAATTTTTTATACAAAAAACGCATTAAATTTATAAATGTGTCTATATTGTTAAAAATTTGTATTTCTGGAAAAAATTCTATATTTTATAAATATATGAAAAAGGAATTAATATTTGGATAAGATGCAAGACTTAAGTAATTGTAATATTGTAATAGTCGATGATGAGAAGATGGTAACTTCCAGTCTTAAGTCAATGCTTAAGCTGGAAGGTTATAAAAACGCAAATTTCTTTAATTCTCCGCTTGAAGCATTGGAATATATTAAATTAACTAAAGTAGACCTGATTATATCTGATTTTTTCATGCCGGAACTTAATGGAATAGAGCTTCTTAAAAAGGCAAGAGAAATAAATTCCGGCACAACTTTGATTTTGCTGACAGGTTATGCGGATAAAGAAAACGCGATAAAAGCAATCAATGAAGTTGAACTCTACAGGTATGTTGAAAAACCGTGGGATAACAACGATTTGTTGTTATGTATAAAAAACGGACTGGAGAGAAGTCATCTTCTCGAAAAATTGGAAAAGAACATAACTGAGTTAAATGAAGCAAAATTTCAGCTTGAAATGGATAAGTTAAGGGATGATTTTATTGCCACGCTTACGCATGATTTGAGAACGCCTTTACTGGCTGCTATTCAGACGCTGCAGTTTTTTCTTGACGGCACGCTGGGGGAGCTTGGCGAAAAACAGACGGTTTTGCTTGATACTATGAAAAAAAGCAATGAAGATATGCTTGGTTTAGTTAATGCATTGCTTGAAGTTTATAAATATGAATCAGGGCAATTGAATCTATATAAGGAAAATTTCAAAATCAAAGATATAATAGACAACTGTATAAGGGAAGTTCAACCGCTAGCAGACAAAAGAGAATTGTCTTTAAATTATTCTAATATTTCTGAGGAGAATATTTATGCAGATAAACACGAAATTAAACGTGTAATTGCAAATTTTTTAGGCAATGCAATTCAACATACCAGTAAAGGCGGTAGCATAAAAGTGCAAACTTATTTTACAGAAAATGAAATTATCGTTTCAGTTGAAGATACAGGAATCGGTATACCGCAGGAGGATATTCCAAAGTTGTTTAACAGGTTTTCGCAGGGAACCGGCAAAAAGAGATCTGCAAGCACCGGACTTGGTTTATACTTAAGCAGGCAAATAGTTGAAGCGCATGGCGGAAAAATCTGGGTAGAGAGCGAGCTTAATAAGGGCAGCAAATTTAAGTTTAGCATTCCAGGTATTTTTGCGGGCGAGAGTTGTGAACATAAATTGGTTAATAATATTAATAAAGGGGAAATACAATGAAAATAAAGGTTTTATTAGTTGAAGATCATACAATGACAAGAATGGGGCTACAACTTGCCTTAGAAAAAATTGAAGATATTGAGTTAGTCGGTGAAACTGATGATGGGGAACAATCTGTAGATTTAGCAAAAGAGTTGAATCCGGATGTCATTCTTATGGATATAGGACTTCCGGGAATTGATGGAATAGAAGCCACTCAAAGGATAAAGCAGGAAAAACTTAATTCAAATATAATTATATTTACATCAAGAGATAATGAGGATGATATTTTTGCTGCTTTTGCCGCGGGAGCTAATGCGTATATTATGAAAGGAGCAAATCCTGAACAGTTATTAAACGCTATTCGCGCTGTGAGTGAAGGCACAGCATGGATTGATCCGCTTATAGCAAAAGTTGTGCTTAAAAACATAAATCAACCAAGAAAAACCCCGGTAGTTACCGTTGATGAAAATCAGAAAGATTCTTCTCAAAATGCGGCAAGAGCGGCAGGACTTACTGAAAGGGAAACCCAGGTGTTGGGGCTTATTGTGGATGGAATGTCTAATGCTCAAATCGCAGAAACCCTCTTCATAACAAGAGCTACAGCAAAAGCCCATGTTCACAGCATTTTGCAAAAATTATGCGTGGACGACAGGACTCAAGCCGCTGTAACTGCTATGAGAACAGGACTTGTTTAATTAAATTAATAAAATTTAAGAATATATGTGAATTAGGATATGATATAATTTTTTTGTTTAAAAATTTGAAAAGTTGGCGGGAAAATATATGAGAAGTGATAAAATTAAGAAGGGAATAGATAAAGCAGCTTCAAAAAGTTTATTATATTCTACAGGATTGACAAAAAGACAAATGGATATGCCGTTTATCGGTATTGCAAGTTCATTTAGCGATCTTGTTCCTGGTCATTCAGGAATGAGAGATTTAGAAAGATATATAGAAAAAGGTGTTCATACAGGCGGCGGTCAGTCGTTTATTTTTGGAGTTCCTGCAATATGCGACGGAATAGCAATGGGACATGCAGGGATGAGGTATTCACTTCCTTCACGGGAATTAATAGCAGATTGCGTTGAATCCGTTGCTAATGCCCATTCACTCGATGGTCTTGTTTTGCTGACAAATTGCGACAAGATTACTCCGGGGATGTTAATGGCGGCAGTAAGGTTAAATATACCCTGTATAGTTGTAACAGCAGGCCCAATGCAAGATGGGAGCTGCGAAAATAAAAAACTTACACTTATCAAAGGAACTTTTGAGGCACTAGGACAATATAAAGCAGGAAAAATATCTCAAGAACAGCTTGAGGAATATGAAATTAATTCTTGTCCCGGCATAGGGTCTTGCCAGGGCTTGTATACAGCCAACACTATGGCGTGTTTAACTGAGGTTATGGGAATGAGTTTGCCGGGTTGCGCTACTGCATCTGCAGTTTCCGCTGATAAAAGACGTATTTCTTTTGATAGCGGTGTAAAAATCGTTGAACTGGTAAAAGAAAACGTTCTTCCAAAATCAATAGTAACAAGAGAATCCTTGAGAAACGCAATTATAACCGACCTAACGTTGGGAGGGTCTACAAATTCAGTTCTTCATCTGCTGGCGATTGCAAATGAAGCAGAAATTGATGTTACTTTAAAAGATTTTGACGAATTATCCGCTAAAATTCCTCAAATCATAAAACTCGACCCTTCAGGTCCTCTTACTATGACCGATCTTGATAAGGCAGGCGGAATTCCGGGCGTATTCAAGAATTTAATTTCAGGAAATACAGAAATTGCTCAAACAAAAGGGGTTTCAGGTTTAACACCGGCGCAAATCTCTCAAAACGCTTGGGTAGATACTGAAGTAATAAAAACAACCGACAGTCCTATTGCTAAAGAAGCAGGTCTTGCAATATTATACGGAAACATTGCTCCTGAAGGATGCGTTGTTAAAACATCAGGTGTTGATCCTGAATGTCATAAATTTGAAGGCAGGGCAAAAGTGTTCAACGGCGAAGAAGAAGCAATGAATGCAGTTAATAACGATCAGGTTAAAGCCGGAGACGTGGTTGTAATCAAAAATGAGGGCCCTAAAGGCGGACCCGGAATGCGGGAAATGCTCGCTGTTACTTCATTAATAATGGGTAAAGGTTTAGGAAAAGGAGTCGCACTGATTACAGACGGCAGGTTTTCAGGAGGGACAAGAGGTCTTTGTATAGGACACATTTCCCCTGAAGCATCATCAAGTGGAGTGATCGGGCTTTTAAAAGACGGAGACAAAATCAAAATAGACATTTCTGCTAAAAGCCTTAATGTGGATTTGTCCGAGGAAGAAATTGAACAAAGAAAACAAAGTTTCAGCCCTGATAAACCTAAAATTACTAAAGGTTACCTTGCAAGGTATGCAAGAACAGTATCCTCAGCAAGCAATGGAGCTGTTTGTATTTAACATGAATTACGAATTAATTTTGGATGAAATTTCTCAAAATCCCCGCCCACAGCCACCCTTAAGAGGTGGTTAAAGGCTTCGCCTTTAACAATTCCATATAGATTTTCAGAAATTTCATTAAGCTATAATTGCGTTTCAGCTATTTAGTAATTGAAGTTATTTAGGCATTAACAGACTGCGGTGTTTTGTTGAGTTCTGTGTTAATTATTTCCTGTGCTCTTGAAACAGCTTCATTTACAGGGACTTTTTCTATTTCCCCAGTTGATCTGATTTTGATCTCAACAAGTCCTTCGCTAAGTGTTTTTCCTGCTGTTATTCTTACTGGAAAGCCCATTAAATCAGCGTCTTTGAATTTAACCCCCGGTCTTTCATCCCTGTCATCAATAACTGCTTCTACTTTATGGTCCAGAAGAGTTTTATAAATCTCTTCTGCGGTGTCTACTTGAAGCTTATCGGTTGTATTTACAGGTACAACAACAACATGATAAGGAGCTATCGCTGTTGGCCATTGAATGCCATCTTTGTCGTGGTATTTTTCAACAGCAGCAGCTGCTGTTCTGGAAACGCCTATTCCATAACAGCCCATTACAAAAGGCTTTTCTTTTCCTGTTTCATCGGTGAAAACAGCTTTCATTTTTTTTGAATATTTTGTCCCCAGTTTGAAAATGTTCCCTATCTCGATTCCCTTTGTAATCTGCAATTTACCGTCGCATTCAGGACAAAAATCTCCTTCAATAGCAAGTCTTATATCTGCTATGGTTTTCGGGGTTTGTATGTCTTTATCCCAGTTGGCTCCTACAAGATGCTTGTCTGTTTTATTTATTCCTATGACGAAATTTTTCAATTCTTTTATGCTTTCATCCCCTACCACCTGGACATTAATGCCTGTTGGACCTATAAAGCCGGGTTGGGTTTCAAGACCGAATTTTTGCGTTAATTCTTCGATTTCTGCGTTGCTTGCAATGCGTAGTTCATTAGCCCCTATAACGTTTTTAAGTTTTGTTTCTTCAACGGCTCTGTCACCTCTTATTAATGCCATAACGGGTCTGCTGTCAGCAATATAAACAAGAGTTTTGCATATTGCTGAGGGTTCTATATTAAAGAAATCTGATAATTCTTCAATAGTCTTCACGTTAGGCGTATCTGCTTCTTTTGCTTCGGAAAAGCCCCCGTTTGTTTGAGCAGAAGGCATGCGAGATTCAGCACGGTTTGAATTAGCTGCATAATTGCATGTATCACAGTATAGAACATCATTTTCTCCGCTGTCTGTATGGGTTAAGAGCATGTATTCATGGCTTACGCTGCCGCCGATTGCTCCGCTGTCACTGCGGACTATTCTTGTTTCCAGTCCGCATCTTTGAAATATTCTTGTATACGCTTCTGTCATTTTTTGATAACTTACGTCCAGGCCGGCTTCATCAACATCGAAACTGTACGCGTCTTTCATTAAAAACTCCCTACCTCTTAATAGCCCGAAGCGGGGTCTGATTTCATCCCTGAATTTGTCTTGAATTTGGTATAAATTAATAGGCAACTGCCTATATGACTTGATATCATCTCTGACAAGGGCTGTGATTATTTCTTCGTGAGTCGGCCCTAATGCCCCCATTCTCCCATGTCTATCCTGTATCCTCATAAGTTCTTTGCCGTAGACGTCCCATCTTCCTGATTCCTGCCAAAGTTCTTCCGGTTGGAGAATCGGCATGAGTATTTCCTGCGCTCCGGATGCGTCCATTTCTTCTCTTATGATATCGGAAATTTTCTTTATGACTTTCCACATCAGCGGCATATATGTGTAAATTCCGCTGGTTAGTTTTCTTATATAGCCTGCCCTTACTAGCAATTGATGACTTACAACTTCCGCGTCAGAAGGGTTTTCCCTTAATGTAGCGAAAAATAAATTTGACATTCTCATAGAATATTTGCTCCCCGTAGTTTTTTAATGTTGTTTTCTATTATATCAACTTAATAAATTTTTTATTGCTATAAATTTAAATTATGCGAAAACCGAAAACTACTTACCTATACAGAAATTTGAGAAAATATTATCTATAATTTTTTCACTGATAGTCTCTCCGGTTATTTCACCAAGATAAATTAAAGCTGATTTAAGGTCTATAGAAATTAAATCCTGTGGATCTCTTTTTTCACAAGCTGTTAATGTTTTTAAAAGATATTCCCTGCTGTTTTTGAGACATTCTTGTTGCCGTAAATTAGTGCAAAATTCACTATCATAAGTAATATCGGAAATGATTAAATTTTTTATTGCTTGTTTTAATTCGGTTAGACCTGTTTTTTCTTTAGAAGATATTGGTATGTGGCTTTCGTTGAATGAATTATTTTTGAGTAAATCAACTTTTGAGCCAATTTTTAAGATTTTTTTATTTTTTAGGTTATTAAACAAATTAATATCTTCACCGGTCATTCCTTTAGTTAAATCAAAGATATAGAGCACAATATCGGAGCTGTCAATAATTTCTTTTGTGAGGTTTATTCCCAAAGATTCTATATAGTCTGCGCGGGAAGAATTTTCAATTTCCCTGAGCCCGGCTGTGTCAATCAGAGTCAAAGGAATTCCGTCAATATCAATGGATTCTTGAATTACATCTCTTGTGGTGCCGGGAATTTCTGTCACTATAGCTCGCTGCATATCAAGAAGCGCGTTAAACAGTGAAGATTTGCCGGCATTTGGCCTGCCTATTATCGCTGTTTTTACTCCATGCCGCATTAAGTTTGATGAATTTGAACTTTTTAAAATATTTTCAATTTCTGCAATTAAAAAGGAAATTTTTTGTTCAATTATCGAATACTCAGGCTCATCAACTTCTTCAGGAAAATCAACTGCTGCTGTAATTAGTGAAAGAAGGTTAAGAAGCTCTTCTTTTAATGAATTAATTTTTTTTGTCAGTTTACCTGATAAATTTAAAGCGGATTTTTCACAAAATTTGTTTGTCCTGGCATGGATAAGATCGAGAACTGCCTCGGCTTTACTCAAGTCAGTTTTTCCGTTCATAAATGCCCGCTGTGAAAACTCTCCCCGGTTTGCAAGTCTTGCTCCGCTGTTCAGGCACAATTCAAGTATTCTGTTTACAATGTTTATTCCGCCATGACATTGTATTTCAAAGATATCTTCTCCTGTGAAACTTCTAGGAGATTGGAAATATAATAAAACAACCTCATCCACCGGAGTCAGATCGTTATTATGTATCCAGCCGTGATAAATTTTATCGGGTGTAAAATCAGGCAGTTTCTTTTTGTTTAAAGTTAGAGAAAAAATTTTTTTAATTATTTCAATTGATTTACTGCCGCTGATTCTGATAACACCAACTCCTCCTGTTCCTACAGGAGTTGCTATCGCTGCTATGGTTTCAGTGTCATTATAAATATTCATTATAAATATTTATTTACCATTTTTGCTTTTTGGACTTCTGGCTGGAAAAACTGCCTTTATTTTTTTCTTCTTCATTATTTGCATCGGCGTTTTCATCTTTATTTTTTACTTTTGCTTCAGCTTCAATAATTTGAGCATTTTTAGCTTCTTCCTCTTCTTTATCGAGAATTTTATTTACGCTGACGGATTGCACTATCTGGATTAAGTTGCTCGCAATCATATATAAAAGCACGCCGGCAGGGATAGGGAAGAATATAAACATACCGGTAATCATTATTGGCATTATTTTAGCCATGCTTTCCTGCATTGCCTTTTGTCCCGGATCTGCTGCATGGTTTTTTCCTGTTATTGTCATTACTTTTTGGGTGAAAAACATTGTTGCCCCAAATAAGAGTATCAATGCCAGTACATCGTAATTAAAATCAGTTTCAATTTCTGTGGTTTTTATTTGTGAGAGCAATAAATTATTTCGCTTTTCAAACGTGAGTGTTTTTATTTCTCTTGTGGAATTGTTAATGATAGAAACTTCAGCTTTTTCCAGTTCATCATCAAGTACTTTAACAGGCAAATTCAAGGCAAATAAATCCATTTTGAAATCAAGCGGCTGTCCTGGAATGATATTTCCTTGAATCTCTACAGCTTTTTTATAGTCAGAAATTTGTACTTTCTCAACAGTGCCGTCTTTTAGATAAAC
>CAYZIV010000019.1:0-798 GCA_964478475.1 uncultured Gammaproteobacteria bacterium
CGATCATCAAAGACGCCATTACCAGGTTTATATCAGACTTCATAACCGCTTCAAGTATAAGCCTTCCAATACCCGGATATTGCAAAACAAACTCTGTTAAGGCTGCTCCGTTTAGCAACGCTGCAAACTCAAATCCTAACAGGGTAATTAGCGGGTTTATGGCGTTTCTAACAGCATGTTTATATATTACTTTGTTTTCAGGCAAACCTTTGGCCCTTGCCATTTTTACATAATCTGATTCCAGTACATCCAGCAAATTGCCCCGCATTTGCCGCTGTAAGCCCGCAAGGCTAATTGTACAAAGTACTATTACTGGTAGTATAAGGTGATGTGCTATGTCCAAAATCTTATGCGGCAGGCTAATATCTTCAAATTCGACGCTGGTTAGTCCGCCAATAGGAAACCATCCTGTTTTAACAGCAAATATTAGCAATAAAAGGGCAAAGAAAAACGAGGGAATCGCCATTCCCATTGACGCTATTATGGTTAATGCCCTGTCCGCCGTGGATTTCCAGTTCATCGCCGCAAAAATGCCAAGCGGAATAGCAATAAGCCAGGTAAAGGTAATTACAACCGCTGTAAGCAGCAGGGTATTTGGAATTCTTTCCATCAACCTGTTAATTACTTTTTCCCCTGAGGTAGAAACTCCAAGGTTTCCTGTTATAAAGTTTCCCGCCCATTTAAAATACTGTTCATGTACCGGTAGATCAAGTCCAAGCCTGTCTTTTTCAGCTTGAAGCGTTTCCGGTGAAATAGCAGGGTTCATTTTCAACTCTGCAAGAGGATCAACAGGACTGA
>CAYZIV010000019.1:898-7440 GCA_964478475.1 uncultured Gammaproteobacteria bacterium
CCGGTTTTGTTGTCATTCCCCAGAAAGAATTAAAAGCACCGTGTCCTTTTGCGGCAAAATTGCCGCAAGCGTTATTAACAGGAAGAAACTCGGAATGCTCATAATAGCTTCCGCAAACCTCATCATTATATTATCTATTCTCCCGCCGAAATACCCTGCAATACCACCATATAACAACCCTATAGGGAAAGAAATAAGCAACGCGAGGAAACCTATAGTAAGTGAAATCTGTCCACCATAGAACAATCTGGAAAAAACATCTCTACCGTTGATGTCTCCGCCAAGTAAAAATAATTTACCGGGTTTATCTACTGTTACAAGATGAATATCAGCGGGTATAAATCCAAATAATTGGTATTCATCACCTTTTGAAAAGAATTTTAAGTAATATTTTTCCGATTGATCAGGCACATAGTCCATTTTAAATGTTTCAGGGTTGAAATACCTATCATAATTGTACGTATAAGGTTTGGATAAGTTGCCTTCCTGGTCAATTATATAAATTTTAGAAGGAGGAGCATAAGAATAATTCCTATCGCTGAAAAACTTAGAATAAGGAGCGAAAAATCCCGCAAAAGCAATAAAAATATACATTGAAAAAAGTATAAGCATCGCTGTGAACACAATTTTGTCTTTTATCAGCTTTTTTATAAACTTATTTGATTTTATTTCTCTAATAAATTCCATCTTTTCATTTTTGCGTATTAACTAAGGGTAACTCTTGGGTCAACAAGCTTTAAGAGAATATCAGCTATCAAATTCCCTGCTATCAGCATAATTGAACCTATCATCAAGGATGCCATTACAAGATTTATATCGGATTTCATAACAGCTTCCAGAATGAGTCTTCCAAGACCGGGATATTGTAAAACAAACTCGGTCAAGGCTGCTCCGTTTAACAAAGCCGCAAATTCAAATCCTAAAAGCGTAACCAGCGGATTCACAGCGTTTCTTACGGCATGTTTATATATAACTTTATTTTCAGGCAATCCTTTTGCTCTTGCCATTTTCACATAATCAGATTCTAAAACATCAAGCAGATTGCCTCTCATTTGTCTTTGAAGACCTGCAAGACTCACTGTTGTAAGCACTAAAACTGGAAGTACAAGATGATGAGCAATATCTAAAATCTTTTCAATTAAGGTAAAATTCTCAAACCCAACGCTGGTAAGTCCGCCAACCGGAAACCACCCTGTTTTTACCGCAAAAATAAGCAGTAAAAGAGCAAAGAAGAATGATGGAATTGCCATTCCCATCGAAGATATGACAGTTAAGATTCTGTCAGCTTTGGATTTCCAGTTCAATGCCGCATAAACCCCAAGCGGAATAGCTATAAGCCAGGTTATAAAAATTACCGTAGCAGTTAAAAGCAGAGTATTAGGGATTCTTTCCATTAATCTATCAACAACATGCTCACCTGAGCTGGAAATCCCAAGATCACCTCTTAGAAAATTTCCTGCCCATCTAAGATATTGTTCATGAATAGGTAAATCCAATCCTAGTCGTTCTTTTTCTGCTTGTAAAACCTCCGGTGAAATAGCAGGGTTCATTTTCAACTCTGCAAGAGGATCAACAGGACTGAGTTGAATAATTGTAAAACTAATTAATGACACAATAAACAGCAATGGTAACGCTTGAAGTATTCTTTTTAATATATATACAGGTATAGACATAATTTTATTCTTTTACATAAACCTCTTCCAGATTGTGCAGTACTCCTCCAAGTGGTGTCGGGTTAATGTTTCCAAAGCAATCTCTTACCGCAAAAACTCTTAATCCTGAATATATGTATATAAACGGATTATATTCCCAGGCTATTTCCTGGTAGCGCTCATAGTATTCTTTTCTTTCTTCAAAATCCATGACAGAAGCGCCTTTTTCATAAATTTCATCAAGCTCTTCCTCCCAATGCCTGAGATCAGCTTTAGTTTCAAGATCTTTGCCTTTTCTCATATCAAACATATGAAGAGCTCCGGTGCTGCTCCAGACGTTTCTTCCGCTGTGTGGTTCAAGCGGACTGCCTGTTAATCCTATTATAACAGCTTCCCAATCAAGAGAATCAGAAATTTTGCCCACAAGCACGTTGAATTCTATAGGTTTAAAATTAACTTGCATTCCCAGTTTTTCCAGGTCTTCTTTGACCATAACGCCTAAAGATTCTCGTTCTGTGTTTCCGGCATTTGTTGCAAGATTGAATTTTACAATATTTCCTTTTTCATCAACAAGTAAACCTTCATCATTCCAGCTAAATCCGGATTTTTTGAGCAAATTTTTTGCTTTCTCAATATTTTTTGGTTCACCGTCTTTTAAATCTTCATTTAAAAATATAGAAGATAAACTCTCAGCAGTGTAAAGCGGTGCTCCAACTCCCCGCAGTATATTTAAAACAGCATTTTTTCTATCTATAGCCAAGCTTACAGCTTTTCTGAAATTCTTATCATTAAACCATTTTTGTTTTATAGGGTCTACATAGTGCTGTCCGTTGTCATTTTTTCTTCTATTAAGATTAAAAGTCATAAACATAGTGCCTGTATCAGGCCCCAAATTATATATTTTATAATCAGACAGGTTTTCCAACTCTTTGAATCTTGCAACATTGCTCCCTGACAGCGAAAGTAAGTCTATTCGTTCCGATTCAAACTGTAAGACCTGATTATTAATATCCCCAACAATATAATATATGTATTTATCAAGGTAGGGCAATGTATTCCCTTCTTTATCCACCATATAATAGTCAGGATTCCTGACAAATTCAACTCTTTGAGCAGGAATATATCTCTTTAGTCTGAACATTCCGCTTGTTACAAAATCTTCCGGTTTTGTTGTCATTCCCCAGAAAGAATTAAAAGCACCGTGTCCTTTTGCGGCCACAGGTTCTAAAATGTGTTTCGGGGCAATGCTTTGGCTTAATTGTCTTAAAAACGGGGCAAATGGCCTTGGTGTCTTAAACTCAACTGTTAACTTGTCCAAAGCTCTTACTTTTGGCATTTCTCCATCGATAAGCGCATTATCACGAGCACTGGTATTTCCGTATCCTTCTGAAATAATCGTTCCCCACGTAAACACTACATCATCTGCGGTTATAGGTTTTCCATCCGACCATGTGAGTCCTTTTCTGAGCTTTACTGTATAAACCGTGCCTGTTTCGTCAATATCAACAGATTTTGCCATTTGCGGCACAACTCTTCCGGTGTATGCATCTGTCGTAACAAGCCCATCAAACATAAAGTCTGCCATCTGAGAAGAAGTGTTGTCCTTTGAATTCCAAGGGTTAAATGTCTTTGGGCCTTCACCTATAGCAGAATCACTTAATGTTCCACCATATTTACCTACCTCTCCTCTTGCCTGCCTGTATTCTTTACCATTTATTTCTATTGTTTTAAAGTCGCCAGGGTATTTTAATTCTAAAACTTCAGCAAATTCATTTAAATTTCTGTGTCTTGCGGAAATAGGCTTATCAACATGCAGAATATTACTAAGAATTAAAAAAATAATTCCCGTAAAAACTGTGTAAATAATAAGATTTTTTATATTCATATAATAATTATTAAATTATCTACTCAAACATAATTATCATATATAAAAGAATTGTTTTTCAATAAAAATTAAATAATTTTATAAGTGGTCTCAAAAATATAAATTTAATTAACCAGAGTCGTGAATTAATTTTTAGTGGAATTTCTCAAAATCCCCACCCACAGCCACCCTTAAGAGGTGGTTAAAGGCGAAGCCTTTAACAATTCCATATAGATTTTGAGAAATTCCATCAGACTATTATTGCTTTTTATCTAATTCGTGACACGAGTTAATTACTCACGGGTGTCATTGTGAGGCGGTAAGCGAAAGGAAAAAGCAATTTATTAAACTTCCGAAGCAATCTTTTTTATAATTATTTATTAAGATTGCTTCGAATTAAAGATTGCGGTTTATGCAACACAATTTTTGTCTCGCAATGACAGTAGTGATTTTTTAACTTTTAGTGAAATCAATTATTCAAGTTCAATTTCAACGTCTCTGTTGAATTTTACAAAAATTTCTTCATCTTCGGAAATCTCAACACTACGTCCGGGAGCTATTAATCCGAGGAGAATTCCTGTTCCTCCGCCAATAATTCCTCCCAGGGCTGTGCCCATTCCGACATCACCACTAAGTGCGCCTACAGTAAGCCCTAATAATGTTCCAAATGTGGCCACTGAACCGCTTATAATTCCCATTTTTTTATAATTTGCTTTTCCGAATTTCTCTTCAAACAATTCATAATTTTCTATTTCTGCGTTTAGAGGGTAAATTTTCCCGGATGGCAAAAGGAGATGGTTAATTTCGAGATTCATTTTACCATTTTTGTGGAAAAATCTTCCTTTTTGAAATTCTGTTATTTCAGCAATAAGCCTGCTTCCCGCTGGTATGATGTTTGTTCCTTCCTGAGTTGAAACATCTTGAGTAAATGCAAATTCCAGTAAATCGCCTTCTTGAACTTTTTTATCTTTAAAACCGCCTTCAAATCTTACAGGAAGAACATTATATGCTAATATTACAGCTGTTGGACCCTGTATTTCAACTTCATTTACATTGTCTGTATAATGATTAACCGGTAAATGTTCAACGATTGTGCTGTATTCTTCAATCAAAAGTTTTTTGGCAATATCGCCTGTAATAGCTTCTTCTTCCTCTTGGAGTTCCGGGCCTCTAAAGTCTGATGCTATTAATAATGGATCTTGTCTTAATTTATACAGTAAAACAGCTGTTTCTGCTCTTGTAAGACTTTTATTCGGGGTTAAATAATTTTCATCAGGATAGTTTACGTATATTTCATGTTTAATCGTTTGAGAAAAGAACCCTTTTGCCCAGTTTGCAATTTCTTCATGATCAGAAAATTGGCTGAGTACGCTATATTCTTTCAATGGGCTTTCATTTACGCTATCTTCACAGTCTGTATGGTCTATAACTTTGGAAATTATTGAAGTTGCCTCTGTTTTAGTAATGTGATTGTGCGGTCTAAAAGTGTTATCGGGATATCCGGTGATTAATCCGAGTTCATAGGATTTTAAAATATCATCATAAGCCCAGAAATCAGAAGATATGTCAGAAAATGGATTTTCTTCAGTTACTTCGGTTTCTGATTTATCAAGTGTTTTGATTATCATTTTAGTAAATTCTGCCCGATTAACAAAATCATCCGGTTTATAAGTCTCATCAGGATATCCTTTAATTATGCCTTTTTCAGACAGATTTTCTATTTGTTCATATGCCCAGTGATCAGCTTTAAGATCAGTAAAATTTACGGCAAATGCAAATGATGTGTTGAAAAATAGTAATAATGACGATAATGTTATGGACATAAGTTTTTTAAAGTTCATTTTTCCCACTCTCCTTTTTAATATTAAAAATGAAAATAATTTTATTAATTTTTATAAATTGATTCTATCATAATATTTAGTGTTGGTTAATTTGATATAAAATTTTATTACTTAAGTGCTTATAATAAAAAAATGTAATTTAATAAAATGTTAAAAATTTTCGTTTGGTTTTTATTTTTAAATATTTTCTTTCACCCTGTACATGCGCAGGTAATTAATTTACGGTCTTCTAATCAAGGTTCCGAAAAAGAAGTAACCTCTGTTGAAGTGTATAAACCGTCGAAATTGATTGCAGGGGCACAAACAAGGTTTATTATTAAAGCAGATCCTCAAACATACGTTTCAATCATTTTTTCTAAAGAAAACAGCGGCGCAGCGCCATTTTATGGTAGCAATTTAAGACTGGGCGATGTTTTTGATGAAATAAAAGATGTTGTCGGAGAAAAAGGGATAATTGAAATTAAACTACAAATCCCTGAGGACGAAAGTTTAATAGGTAAAACCGTATATTTTGAAGTCATCGCCTGGAAAAAAGAAGATTTTAGCGATTTATCAAAAGCAAAAATTATTGAGATTAACGGTCGGGAAACGAACAGTAATGCTCTTGTAATAGTAAAGCAGCCTAATGGTAGTTTTATTCCGGATCTTGGACCTTCTGTTCCCGGATTAGGCAATGTATCCGGGACAATGAGGGAAATTCACGGACAAGCAGGAGAAGAGATAGATTATGGCGACAACGCTTATTATTATAATAAACCTCTTATGCTTAGAAATTTAAGGTCTCCTGATCTGGATCAAACAGTAAAATGAAGAATATAATTGTAATACCAATTGACAACCGACCTGTAAGTTATACTCTTATTGATTTGATTGGCTCTTTAAATAAAAAAGTCAGGATTTTAATGCCGCTTCGCGAATTTTTAGGAGGTTTAAAAAAATCGGCAAACATAAAAAAAATTCTGGACTGGTTTGAAAAAACCATAGAGGTTAATAAAATTGATTTTGTAATATGCGGCTTGGATACTCTGGCATACGGAGGATTGATTCCTTCAAGAAGCTACGAGGGGTCTTTGGAATCAATATTATTAAACATCGAAAGATTTAGAAAAATAGCTGAAAAGACAAACGCAAAAATTTTCGGATTCAGCAGTATAATGCGAATTTCTAACAATAATATTAATGAAG
>CAYZIV010000019.1:7540-10575 GCA_964478475.1 uncultured Gammaproteobacteria bacterium
AAAATTTTCGGATTCAGCAGTATAATGCGAATTTCTAACAATAATATTAATGAAGAAGAAAGAGAATACTGGGATAAATACGGAAAGTTAATTTTTGAATACTCCTGTCTTAAGCATAAAAGTATGTTTAAATCTTCTAACACACAAGATATACAAAGATTTCAGGATATAAATAATATGATCCCCGCTGATATAATTGAGGATTATTTAAATACCAGGGAAAGAAATTTTTTAGTAAACAAAGCTTATTTAAATTGGGTTGAAGATGGATTTATAGATTTTCTTGCATATGGAAAAGATGATACAGCCACGCTGGGCTTGAACATTAAAGAAGCAGAGTCCATTAATCGTGAAATAATTGAAAAATCTATAGAAAAAAAGGCTGTTTTGCATACAGGTTCTGATGAAGTAATATTACTTCTTCTTGCAAGAGCTTTGCTAGAAAGTTTTCAATTAAAAGTATCAATTTTTCCGGTTTATTCCTTGCCAAACGGAGAAGAAATCATCCCCCGTTATGAAGACCAGCCGCTTTTTCAATCTTTTAGAAACCATTTAAAAATAACAGGTGCTCAACAAGCTGAATCGGCGGAAGAAGCAGATATGATTGCTTTATTGCATACACCGGAACTTCAGCAAGATGACTTTGCATTGCAGGAATTTTTTGAACATAAAAATAAAAAAGCAGCGGTGTTTTGTGTAGAAACCATAAAAAAATCAGACAAACCGTTGATAATAGCCGATGTATGTTGTGCAAACGGAGCAGATACGCTGTTAGTTGAAAAATTGCTTTTATATGAAAAGTTTTTAGAAAAAATATACGGTTATGCCGGATGGAACACGGCTTCTAACACAATCGGCACGACGTTATCGATGGGCATTTCCAGATATATTGCAGAAAAAGAAAAGAGCTTTTTTAAGGAATGCTTTAACAAGTTGGTTTTTCTAAGGTTCGCAGATGACTGGGCATATCAGTCTATTGCAAGACAAAAAATACGGGCCGTTTCTGATCAACCGGATGAGGTCGCTCTTTGCAGGGAATTAATGCCATTAATAGAGCGAATAGCTCCAAAATTTAATATAAATTCCGATATGGTAATGGTTAGTTTTCCCTGGGGGAGAACCTTTGAGGTAGAGATAAATATTTTGCAATAAAATAAAATTAGCGATTCTGGTTAATTCATAAAATTTTTTAGTGAAATATAATTAATAAATTCAATTAGGAGAAAATATATGATAAAAGTCTTAACCGGGCAGCAGATGAAAAAAATTGATCAAAAAGCCATAGAAGAATTGCAAATTCCCGGTATTTTATTGATGGAAAATGCCGGAAGGTCTGTTTATGAAAAAATAGAGGAAATAATAACAGAAAAAGAGCGTGAAATGAGTGTTTTAGTTGTTTGCGGAAAAGGCAACAACGGAGGTGACGGATTTGTAACCGCAAGACACCTGATTGAAAATTCTATACAAACAACGGTTATTTCACTGTTTAGGCCTGATAATTTATCAGGAGCTTCTTTTATAAATCATAATATTCTGCAAAATTTTACTGAAATAATTTATTTTGAAGATATAGATATGCAAAATTTCAAAGAACTTATTTCCAGTTCAGATATTCTGGTGGATGCTGTTTTTGGAACAGGTTTAAATTCAGAGATCAAAGGATTCTTAGCAGATGTCATAGACACAATAAATGAATATGCTGAAGGTTATGTCGTATCTGTTGATATTCCTTCCGGAATTAATGCTGATAACGGAGAAGTCCTGGGTTGCGCAGTTGTAGCTGATTATACAGTAACTTTTCACTGTCCCAAATTAGGGCTTTTATTATATCCCGGAGTTGATCATTGCGGAGAAATCATAATTGACAGTATAGGAATCCCTGAATTCCTTAATGAAGAAAAAGGACCGTCGACTTTTTTAATCAGTGAGCATTATGCCAGAATTTCATTGCCGTTAAGACCTAAAAATAGTCATAAAGGAACTTTCGGCAAAGTTTTCAATATTGCGGGCAGTTTTGAAATGTCAGGAGCTGCTTATATGTGTTCAAAATCTTCTCTTTTAGCGGGAGCTGGGTATTCGGTTTTAGCCACTCCAAAATCAGTTGTTTCTTCTGTATCTTCGATAGCTCCGGAGGTTGTTTTTGTTTCCCTACCGGAAACAACGCGGGGAACTGTTTCAGAAAATTCAGTTTCAGAGGCTTTAGAAAAGAGTTTTGGGAGCAATATTATTGTTATAGGACCCGGATTAAGCACAAATAAATCCACGGTTAAATTTGTTGCAGATTTTATTGATCAAACTGCAAATCGTGGCGATGTAGTGCTCATTGACGGAGATGGAATTAACGCTGTAGCAATGCAGGAGGTGAAAAATTTTCCTCTTAATTCAATCATAACTCCTCACCCCAAAGAACTTTCCAGGCTAATGGGAGTTTCGATTGAAGAAATAACAAAAAATAGAATTAAATTTACCGCAGAAGCAGCTAAACATTTTAATGTAACGGTTGTTTTAAAAGGAGCTAATACAATAATTGCAGAGCCGGGCGGTAATACTTATATTAATGTTACCGGCAATTCCGGACTGGCAACAGCGGGGAGCGGCGATGTTCTCTCCGGAATAATTGCCGGATTCATCGCACAGGGGGCAGAAGTTAAAGATGCTGCAATCCTGGGTGTGTATATACATGGACTTGCTGCTGATATTGTCGCTGCTCACGCAAATGAATATTCCCTAAATGCAACAGATATCATGGATTATTTACCTGACGCTATAAATAAAATCTATTAATTAATCAACTTGAATTACAAATTAATTTTTAATAATTCAGGTTATTTGACCTGAATCGCGACTTGAGTTATTTAAAATGATAATTTATAAGATATGCCTGCGCCCCAATTATTTAATTTTCCGTGCTCATATTGACCTCTTATTCCAATTGATGATCTTGGACTGATTTTTCTCTCTAAGCCGCCACCCAATGTACTTATAGTTTGCTTCCTGGAATCATCCAGCCCGGAAATCTTTTGTCTTTAATTATT